>CALCZA010000187.1 GCA_937906475.1 uncultured bacterium | reverse complement strand
CACCAGAATGCCGCCAAAGAACCCGGCGAGGGCGCAACTGATTGCGAGCGTGCGCGCGAGACTGCCGGTCGACTTACTGCCTTTACGTGCCATGGTCTTGGTGACGGCCCATGCTTGGGGGCGACGATGTGTCGCGGGCCGTCGAAATCATGGCGATCGAAGGGCCCGGCGTCACGAGCCCATTCGCGATCAGGTCACGATCGGCAGGGTCAACCACAGCAAGACGCCGGCGTAGATGCCCGCCATCTGGTCGTCGAGCATGATTCCCCACGCGCCAGGCAGGCCTTCCAGCCACTTGGCCGGCTGTAGCTTCCAGACGTCGAACACGCGAAACCAGAAGAAGGCTCCGGCGTGGCCCATCGCCATCGGCATGTCGCCGGTGATCAGGGCGAAGGTAATCAGCGTCACGAGATAGCCAACGACCTCGTCGAGCACGAACTGGCCCGGGTCCTTATTCGGCCACGTACGAGCGACGTATTCGGACTGCAGGCACCCCCACACGCAGAGCACGGCCGCAGCGATGCTCCAGGCTAGGATCTCCGAACCAGGGCAGAGCCACTGCAACGTGACCGCGAGTGCAACGCCACCGAGGGTGCCGACCGTGCCCGAAGCGAACGGCGACAAGCCCAGCCCTCCAGACGTGATCAAAAACCAACGGATCGGATCGAGTGGTGACTTCTTACCGGACACCATCAGAGCCCTCCCTGAACGATGACGTGGCGGGCCTTAACGACGTAGTTGAGGCCGCTGACGACGGTCAGCACGAGGCTTAGCCAGTAGCCGGCGATCGCAGGCCACTCAAGCCATTCGACCCCGCAGATCAGCAGCATCAACGCGCCGACGGTCCAGCACTGCGTGACCATCTTCCACTTGCCGAGTTGGTCTGCGCCAAACTCCTGCCCGCTCGCTTCCATGACGCCGCGAATCGCGGTGACCAAGAACTCGCGGCCGATCACGATGAGGACATACCAGAAGGTCAGGATCTGGGTGGCAGCGGGGAACTGCAGCAGCATCACCAACGTGCCGGTGATCAAGATCTTGTCGGCGAACGGATCGGCGATGCGGCCGAACGCCGTCACCAAGTTCCACTTGCGCGCCAGGTAGCCGTCGAGGAAGTCGGTAACCGAAGCAATGATGAACAACCAGAACGCGACCCAAGCGAGGGTCACGTTGAGCGGCTCAGCCGAGACCGCTAGTTGCATGCACACAAACACGAGCACCGTCATAAAGAGGCGGGCCATCGTGATCATGTTCGGGATGTTCATGCTGCTCTGGACGGACTAGTTAGTCGAGATGTGAGGCCATGAGCGGCCCGATCTAAGCATCGGCAGGCTAGGAATCGGCGGGGAGGGCTTCAGCGGTCCACTCATAGTCGCCAGCAGCGGTGATTTTCGCACGCACGAGATCGCCAACCTTGACGGAATCCTTTGGCAGCAAGACGCGGCCGTCAACTTCGGGCGCATCTGCGTAGCTGCGTGCCACCATGCGCTCGGCGTCTTCGTCGTAGCCGTCGACGAGCAATTGCATCGTCGTGCCGACCTTGCTCTCGTGAAAATCGCGCATGACCTTCTGCTGCATCGCCATCAGTTCGGCGGCACGCGCTTCGGCGACGTCTGCCGGCACCTGGTTGGCCATGTCATGCGCCGGCGTGGTCTCTTCGCGCGAGTAGGTGAACACGCCAAGCCGCTCAAAGCGGTAGCTCGCGACGAGGTTCTTGAGTTCCTGGAAGTCCTGTTCGGTCTCACCGGGGAAACCGGTGATCAATGTGCTGCGAACAGCAATGCCGGGCACTTCGTCGCGCAGGCGGTCGAGGATGCCGCGCACCTGTTCGGACTTCACGCCACGCTTCATCGCGCGCAGCATCGGCGAACTGATGTGTTGGATCGGGATATCGAGGTATTTGACGGCCTTCGGGTTCTCGCGCAGGAACGTCGTCAACTCGGGCAGCACCGTGTGCGGGTAGGCATACATCAACCGCACCCACTCGATGCCTTCGACCTCGGCCAGTTGCTCGAGCAGCGTGTGGATCTGGCGCTTCTTGTTGAGGTCCATGCCGAAGGCAGTGCTGTCCTCGGCGACGACGACCAATTCCTTGATACCGGCCGCGGCGAGACTCTGCGCCTCTTCGACCAGCACTTCGATCGGCTTGGATCGGTTGCGGCCGCGCATGCTAGGGATCGCGCAGAACGTGCAGGTGTGGTCGCAGCCTTCGCTAATGCGCAGGTAGGCGAAACTCAACGGCGTCAGCAAACACCGCTTAGTGTCGCTACGTGGGCCCTTGGGCTTGCCGCCGTCGATCGTCGCGGTCCATCGCTTCTCGCTGCCGTTGACGATCTTGCGAACAACAGTCGGCACACCCGAATAGTCGGACAGGCCAAAGACGCCATCGAGTTCGGGGATCTGGTCGGTGAGTTGTTCGCCGTAGCGCTGCGCCAGGCAACCGACGGCGATGACGCCCTTCAGGTTGCCTTCCCTCTTGAGGGCCGACACCGACAGGATGGTGTCGATCGACTCCTGCTTGGCACTGTCGATAAAGCCGCAGGTATTGACGATGACAACGTCAGCGTCTTCGGCGTCTTGCACGACCTGCAGGCCTTCCTCGACGACATGGCCCAGCAAGACCTCCGAATCGACGAGGTTGCGGGCACAGCCGAGGCTGACCATGGAAACACGGATGGCTTCGTTCAAGGTTTAGCCTCAACTGCGCGCCACTTGCGTGGCGCGTTGGGTTTCGGACGGCCCCAAAAATGGGGCTTCTGCTACTCGGGCTTCTGCTGAACGACCCAGACCTTGATCCTCGACTCGACGTCCGCGTGCAGGTGCACGATCACGTCGTAGACGCCGATTTCCTTGATCGGATGCTCAAGGCGAACCTGCTTGTCGTCGACCGGCACACCCTTCTCACGCAGGCTTTCTGCGATCTGGGCGGCAACCACCGAACCGAACAGGTGGCCTTCGTCGTTGGCCTTGCCCTCGATCGTGACCGAGACTTCGCCAAGCTTGGACGCCATGTCCTTGAGGTCCGCGAGACGGGCTTCTTCTTCGGCTAGGGCGGCAGCGCGAGCGCGGTCGACCTGGGCCATGTTGCCCTTGGTGACCATGACGGCCAGACCACGCGGCAACAGGTAGTTGCGGGCGTAACCGGGCTTGACGTCGACGACGTCGCCGGTGCGGCCCAAGTGCTCGATCGTTTGGTTTAGAAGTAGTTCCATTGCTTACTGCCTCCCCACGAACGGAAGCAACCCAACGATGCGGGAGCGCTTGATAGCTGTTGCCAACTTGCGTTGGTTTTGACCAGAGAATCCAGTGCGCTTGCGCCCTTGGATGCGGCCATTGGGGGACAAGAACTTCGACAGGTAGGCGACGTTCTTGTAGTCGAGCGGCTCTTCCGGCTCGACGAGCTTCTTCTTGGCACCGAAGCGGCCGAAGCTCTTGCGGGGTCCTGCTGAAGCCGCCCCGCCTTCGCTGCTCGAATTGGTGCTGGCACCGGTATCTTGGCTAGTCATTACTTGGTCTCCTCGCCATCAGTGGCGGTGGCTTTCGCGTCTTCGCCTTCGGCAGGCTTGGCTTCAGCGGGCGTATCTTCCGTGGCAGCTTCAGCTGGCTTGGCTTCAGCTTCGGCTGGCGTGGCTTCGCCGTCGGCTGGCTTGGCTTCGCCGTCCTTATCGCCTTCTTCAGCAGCCTTGCCTTCTTCAGCAGCCTTGCCTTCTTCAGCAGCGCCTTCCTCAGCAGCCGCTTCGGCAGGTGCTGCTTCGACTTCCGGCGCGTCATCCTCTGGGATCGCGTCGACGTCGAACTCTTCTTCCGGCTCGTAAGCGCCTTCCGGCACGTCCGGGCAGTCAGTGATCATGTAGCGAAGCAGCGAGTCACTAAACTGCAGGTCACGACGGAGAACCGGGATGTTGCCGGTTTCGATCTCCATGTAGATCAGCAGGTAGGTCGCGCGGATCTGCCCCTTCATCGGGTAGGCGATGCGACGCTCATCCCAACGACGGCTGCTAAGAACCTTCGCGTTGTGCTTAGTAAAAATGGCTGACACGGAGTCTTTGAGTGACTCCCAGCCCTTGCGTACTTCTCGGTTGTCGAGAAGACACATGCATTCGTAAGTGCTCGTACGTTCCAAATTACTATCTCCCGGGCAATGCCCGTGACTGATCCAGACGACATGTCTGGTGGCAGAATGTGATCAACCGACAAGTTGCTCGTTCAAGAGCGCGCCTCCTAAGAGACATGTCAGTTGTAGGTTCCCATCAGGGATTTCAGGTCCGCACCATCGAGCCACGCTTGCGCGCAGTCGGCGGCTTGAACCAGAACACGACTCAGAACCTCACGTTCCTCCGGGAGGAATGGAGCCAGGACGAAGTCAGGCCAATCGCGCCCCCTCAGCTGTTGAGCTTTGGAAGCGGCTGCCTTCTTTCGACCTTCGGACCCAATGTTGTCTTGGTCTGCGCCATCCTCATTAGTGGATGTTGCAGGTGGTCCGATACCGAGACGGAGACGGGGGTATGCGTCCGTTTGCAGCATCTGCTGCACGGATTTGAGGCCGTTATGGCCCCCTGCACTGCCCGACGGCCGGATGCGAATCCGGCCCAGCGGTAGGTTCAGGTCATCGACAATTACAAAGAGCGAGTCCGGTGTGCGCTTGGCATATCGCAGCAAAGGAGCTGCGACTTCACCGGTCAGATTCACGTAGGTCTGAGGCTTGGCGAGCAAGAACGATTTGCCCTTGCGACGCCCTTCACAGGCCTGCGCCTTCACCTTGCCTGAGAACCGCTTGGAGCCATCAGGCCCGTTGC
Source organism: uncultured bacterium (assembly GCA_937906475.1). Classification (GTDB taxonomy): domain Bacteria; phylum Planctomycetota; class UBA1135; order UBA1135; family UBA2386. The sequence continues at coordinate 36,913 of CALCZA010000187.1, read as the reverse complement.
GTTCCAAACGTGTGAAGGAGAGTTCCATCCGCTCCGCCAGGAGATCGAGCACCATGAACCCGACGTTATGTCGGGTGGATTCGTATTCGGGACCGGGGTTACCGATGCCGATTGCGATCCGATGCCAACCCATGACGGTGTTGGAGGGGCGAGAAGGTTACGCAGCGAGCCGAAGCGGGGCAAGTGCCCAATTGGAGAGAACTCCAATTGCAACTGCCCAGCAGGCCCGAAACGCTACTTCAAGCTACTTGCCGGCTTCCTCGTCGCCTTCGACCTTGGCCACTGGCGCCGCCGTGACGTGACAGATGGCGTATTCGCCATCCACGCATAGGTCAACACCTTCGGTCAGGACCAGATCCTTGGCACGGAGGAAATCACCGCAGTTCAAAGCACTGATCTTGACCTCGAGGGCTTCCGGAAGCTTGGTCGGCAAGGCCGTGACCTTGATCCTCAAGCTGTCCTTCACGAGCACTCCGCCACGGCTGAGACCAGCGGGGTGACCCAGCAGGACGATCTCGAGCACCGTTTCAATCGGCTTATCGAAGCTGATGCGCAGGAAGTCGGCGTGCAGCGGGCGATCGCTGGTCGTCTTGTAGGACACGTCCTGCAAGAAGCTCTCAACGTTCGTGCCAGCGATATCTAGGTTGAAGACCTTGTGACGCGCCTTCAGGTGCTGCTCCAATTCCCACTCGGAGATCTGGATCGAGATCGGCTCACCGCCTTGCCCGTAAACAACGGCTGGCATCCAGCCTTCCGCACGCAACTTCTTGATCTGATTACGACCGAGCGCGCTCCGGCGCTCTGCCTTCATTTGGGCGACTTCCATGGCTTACCTCTAACTAGTTCGAAAATGCGGGTGTTTAAAAATGCGGTTGCAGCGTGATCAGCGATCGCTCTCGAAGAGCATGCTGACACTTTCACTGCGGTGGATGCGGTCGATTGCGCGCGCCAACAGCTGTGCCATCGAGACGACTTCGAGTCGCTCAAGGCCGCGGTCGCGCAGCGGAATCGTGTCGGCGAACAGAATCTTCTCGACGTCGGCGTTGTTAAGGCGCTCGACGGCGCTGCCGGCGAGCACACCGTGCGTCGCGACCAAGAACACCTTTTTGGCGCCCTTCTCTTTGACGATCCGGGCCGCATCGACGATCGAGCCGCCGGTCGAAACCATGTCGTCGACGAGCACGATGTCGTGGCCTTCGACCTCACCGATGACGTGCTCGATGACGGTTTGCTCACCGCTGATGCGGCGCTTGTCGATGATCGCGAGGTCGCAGCCAAGGTCCTTGGCGTAGGCGCGCGCGAGCTTGGTGCCACCGATATCCGGCGACACAATTTTGATGTTCTCGGCGCCGAGTTGACGCACGCGATCGATCATGACCGGACGCGCGTAGAGGTGATCGACGGGGATGTCGAAGAAGCCCTGGATTTGAGCGGCGTGCAGGTCAACCGTGACGACGCGGTCGTAGCCGGATGTGACCAGCATGTTGGCGACCAACTTGGCGTTGATCGGGACCCGGCCCTCGTCCTTGCGATCCTTTCGGGCGTAGCCGAAGTATGGGATCACTGCCGTAATGCGCTCGGCCGATGCGCGACGCAAGCAGTCGGCAAACGACAGCAGCTCGAACAGGTGCTCATGCACGTTCGGACTGGTTGGCTGCACGACGAACACGTCGGCTCCGCGCACATCGCACTCGACCTTAAGGTTGATCTCGCCATCGGGGAATCGCTGCAGCGACGCCGCGCCCAGCGGAACACCCATGAACGAACAGATGTCCTGCGCCAACCGCGGATGAGCGGTGCCACTGAACACGCGCAAACGTTCGCCACGCATCCTCATTGCTTCTTTTCTCCAGTAGAGGCGGATGCAGCTGCGGGCAACTCACGTTGTCGCAGGTAGCGAGCCGGGACGCCGAGCCAAAGCTCCTGCGCCTTAATGGTTGATCCTGGCTTGACGACCGCACCGGCCGCCGTCATGGCTTCGTCGCCGACCTCGACAGGTGCGCAGAGCACCGTGCCGCTGCCGATGAAGGCGCGCGCACCGATCTTGGTCTGATGCTTGTTCACGCCGTCGTAGTTGGCAGTAATCGTGCCACAGCCAATGTTGGCATTGGCCCCCACCACGGCATCGCCGAGATAGGTCAGGTGCTTGGCTTTGGCGCCAGCCCCTAGGTGCGCGTTCTTGGCTTCGACAAAGTTGCCAAGCGCAGCACCATCATCGAGGACCGTGCCACCGCGCAGATGCGAAAACGGGCCAACTTCGCAACCGTTGCCGATCTTGCAGCCGCTACCGATCACCGTGCACGGCAGGATTTTGGTATCGCTGCCGATCTCGACGTCGTGATCAATCCACGTCGCCGCGGGGTCGGTGATCAACACGCCGTTGCTCATGTGCTCGAACAGGATGCGCTCTTGCATCACCGACTGCACCAGCGACAGGTCGGACAACGAGTTGACGCCCATGATCTCGGCGATGTCGGCGGCCTCGGCCGTCGGCAGCACTTCGCCTTGCGACACGAAGTCGGCGATCACGTCGGTCAGGTAGTATTCGCCTTGCGCGTTGTTCGGTTGCAATCGCGCCAGTGCCGGGCGCAGTTTCTCACTGTCGAAGCAGTAGAAACCGCAGTTGATCTCGTCGATCATCAACTCTTCGTCCGAGCAATCCTTGTGCTCGCGAATGCCAACGAAGTTGCCCTCGTCGTTGCGCAAGATGCGCCCGAGTCCCGTCGTGTCGTCGGGGTATGCGGTCAACGCCGAGCATGCAGAGTCGACGCGCAAGTCGACCATGTCCTGCAAGGTCTCGGCAGTCATCAACGGACAGTCGCCATAGATGACAATGACATCGCCGACGAAGTCTTTGAGCGGCTCCATGCCAACTTGCACCGCGTGCCCCGTGCCATTCGGCGCGCCTTGGTCGACGTAGTCAATACTCAGAGAGCGGCCCTCGAACTTACCCGTGAGTTCCTTCTCCAACGAAGCTTGCACGCGCTCCATCTGGTTGTGAAGAACCACCACAGTGCGGGCCGGCTTCAGTTCAGCCGCAGCCAGCAACGCCGACGACGCCAGGGTGCGTCCACACAGAGGCAGCAGCACCTTGGGCATGCTGACCTTGGTGCGTTTACCCATGCCGGCGGCAAGGCAAATCACAGCTAGTGGACGGGTCATCTGGGCGGAACGGAGGGAGATCAGGGGACGAATGGGGGCAAGGATTGTGCGGATCTGCCCCTGGGCGGTCAAGGGCGGAGGTGGACCTAGCTGCGAGATACCCGCAACCCCCGTCAAGTCCAGGCTCCACTCGCCCCCCCCGATTTCCGCTTCTCACCTAGAAGCCACCGACGGGGATCGTCCGCGGTCGGGAGAATGCGAGGCCGGCCGGCAGGGCCGCACGGCAGGCCATCTTCTGGTGCTGAAGCAAGGATCCGATCGGCAGACCGGCCAATGACAACGGCAGGAAGGTGTGGCTGGCGGGACCCGCGATCCCCAGGGCCAGCGCCCCACTGGGGGCCAGGCCGAGCGGGCCCATCACTCAGGGTTCGACGGGAACACCGGGGTCAGGGCCTCGGCGACACGCTCGTTCCCAGCCATACGGCGATCAGGGCCCGGGTGACAACAGAGGCAACAAACGCAAACAGCCTCGGACACCGCGAGGTGGCCGAGGCTGTTTGCGTAGCAAACCCGCGCCAACGACGCGACCTTGATTAGAACTGCTCGAGTTCGCAGTTCGTGCGGAACCAACCGCTGACCGGGTCAAACCCGACCGCTTGGAAGCGCATCTGCTGGCCGGCCATCAGCCAGTTTGGGATACCCGAGTAAATCCAGGTCTTGCTCGGGGTGCCGACCGAACCACTGCCGGACATCGAAAGACCACCGAAGGCGCCAACGCCGTCTTCGATAACCAACGTCAACGCGTAACTCGGATCCGTGCAGATCGGGCCGATCGGAGTCGGCACGGTTGGCGAACCCGGGAACGACATGAACACGATGTAGGGGATCTGTGCCGGAACGGCTTGCGTCTGGTTGATCGAAGACAGGATTAGTAGCGTCGTCGATGTCGTGATCCCAGTAGCCGTCAGCTTGCGAGAGAACATGTTGAAGACCGCGTTGGTCTGCGAGCCAGGCGTGCTACCGGTGACCGTGAAGGCACCCGCGGCGAGCGCGCTGGCCGTGACCGAGGTCTGGGCGAAGCCGTTGGCGTCTGCCGTGACCGGGTTGGTCGTCGACAACGCGTGGCCGCCGGTCGCCGTAAAGTTAATCGTGCCGAACGGCAGCGGTTGGCCAGCGGTGTCAAAGACGCGTGCGATGAGCGGTTGCGAATACGCTTCGCCGGCGGGACCGATCTGGGCGCTGCCACTGATGACTGCGACACTGTTGGTCGGGCCGAGCGGACGGATGCGCTTGAAGCTGCCACCGTTGCTCGCATAAGTGCCGCTGTGCTGCAAGTAGTAGATCGCACCATCGGGGCCCTGACGCATGCTGACCGTAGCCACCATGCTATTCGCCCAGTTGATTGCGCTCGCTTGGCCAGGAACGGCCGGAGCTGCGCTCCAGGTCGAGCCATTGTAAGTGACACGGCGCAGTTCACCGGAGAAGTAATCCATGTAGAAGGCGTCGCCTTCATAGTTGCTGCCAAAGTCAAACGCGCCGCCTTGGTTGCGGTAGCGCGGGCCACCGATGACCGAGTTCCACGAACCGGACGTCACCGCCGCGATCGGGTTGACGAAGCCGCCTGGGGAGCCACCGCTACAGCTACCGCCGCCGCCAAAGCCTTCGCGCCATGGCCAGCCGAAGTTGACCAGCGGGTAGTTGCCACTATTGACGACATACTCGCTGTATTCCTCAGATTGACTCAGGCCAACATCGCCGATGTAGCAGTTGCCGGTGACCTGGTCGATCTCCATGCGGAACGGGTTACGCAGGCCGTAGGCAATGACCAACTGGGACCAGTTCGTCGACGCACTGTTTGGGTTGTTGCCCGGATCGATCGACGAGTAGGACGGCTCGGAGCCACTCGGCGTCGATGCCAAGCCCGAAACATCCATGCGCAACAGGCAGCCACGCTTTGACGTCAAGCTCTGCGCCGAGCATGAGTTTGCGTCATCACCGATCGACAGGTAGAGCATGTTGTCGGGACCAAAGCGGCAAGCACCACCGTTGTGGTTAAACGCCGAGTCCGGGGCGGAGTTAATGATCACGCGGCGCGACGCCATCGAGAACGACAGGTTGGTGCTCGTCGGATTCGAAAGCTGGCCCGTGCACGTGAAGCGGTCCAAGTGCATGAAGCCGTCCGAAGTGCTCGACCACCAGACGTAGAAGTAGCCGTTCGTCGCGAAGCTCGGGTCAGCTTCGATGCTGAGCAAACCACGCTCGGAACCCGTCTCAACTGTCGCGACAGAGCCAACGCTGGCTGGGTTGCCACTACCAGCCCAGACTTGCACGAGACCACCGCGGTTAGCGATCAGCACGCGACCATCGGGCAAGAATGAAAAGTCGTGGCCAGCTTGTAGGCCACTAGAGATCAGCGTGTCGGCAACGAAATTGGTCGGCAGGTTCTGGGCAACACCAACGGTTGCCAGAGTCAAGCCAGTCACGGCAGAGAAGATGACGGAACGAAGCATAGTGAAGGAGGTCCTAGCCCAAAGTTACGGGCCTAGCTGCTGTGACAAGTCACAACAATGGGGTGGCAAGAGGCAGTTAGAGTATAGCGACAGAATCATGATCGCGCAGCGATGGAATGCCCTAGTCAGGCTCGCTGCGGCGTAACGGCGCAAGGCGCTCGCCGAGCATTCAAGGCGGACGCCACTGCCGGCCGATAAGACACCCACGGCATGGGGCACATCGTCTTCGCAGCACCGAGCATAGGCAGTTTCCAACTACACCACCGACTGCGTCGGGATCTGTTGCGCCGGGGCCACCGCGTCTCAATTCTGTGCACGGACCGCTGCCGATTCACGTTTTGGCGCCAACAGGTCTCGGACGTTGACCTCGTCGATGCGTCAATCAGGCAGAAATGCCCGGTTCCGATGCTCGAATTGATTGAGCAAGCGCAAGCCCTCCATGAGCGCCGCCAATTGCTAGGACTTGCTCCCGCCGTCAGCGACTGGTTCGAACGAGAACAGCCGGACCTGGTGATTTTCTATAACGAGCGTTCGATTGCCGCTGCGTGCATGCAGTTCGCCGCGCGCGTGGTCGGCAGCAAGGTGCTCTGGATCGGCGAGGGGCTGTTGCCGCACACGATGCAGGTCGACGAGCGCGGCCTCGATGCCGATGCGAGTTGCCGACGTTGGCGGGCGAAAGATTTCTCGGTCGTAGCCCCAGACAAGGCGTTGCTCGATGCGGCACTGACGCATGCCTTAGCCGGCGGCGAACCACTGGCGCTGCCACGCGCGCCCGTTCAGATGCCGCCGCTAAGTCGACGCGTGGCGGACACGCTGAGCTATCTAGTTCGCGGTCGCTTGCAGGCAGCGAAGACCGCCTTGCACGGTTGGCGCGCACCGTTCGCGAGCGGCCGACAGGACTTTAACCCCTTGCCGTTGAAGGGCTTGAAGCCGCCATTCGTCGCCGTGCTACTGCAACATGCGAAGGATCCGCGCGTCGTGCTCGACGCATCTTCGCCGCCGGATGCGGGCACGCTGGTGCACCACGCGCTGCTCGCTGCGGACCAGATTGGCACCGACACGCAAGTGGTCGCGGTGTTGCCCAGCAATGCCATCGACTGCCGGCTTGACGCGCGGGTATTGACCAGCAAACTCAGCAATCGCGTTCGCATTGCCGCACCAAGCAACGCCGCGGTCCTGGCTTCGACGGCAGTCGCAACCATCACGATCAACCATCCCGCGGCCACCGTTGCGCAACTGGCTGGCACCCCGGTCGTCCATCTCGGCCGCGCGCTATATGAACTTCCCGGCGTGACGACGATCACCACCGTCGAAGGCCTCCCCGCAGCGATCGCCTCGGCCCAAACGATGGACCGCAAAGCGCTGCGAGAGCGGTTCCTGACCTGGACTTTGCGGTATGGCCACGTTTGGTGCTCGACCACGGCCCCCAACCACAACGGCATGCTCGGCCTCGTGCAAGCCGTCGAACGGCGCCTCCAAAGCGATGCAAAATCCAACACTCGACCGCTGGCCTACCGTCCCGGGCCGACCTGGCCTCTAGCAGTCACCTAGCCATCCGATACGGGGCTACGCGAAAGTCCCACAAATGCCGATAAGACGGGCGTGAAGCACTCGGTCCGCAGCACCCTGCTCTGCCTAGGCGCAGGAGTCATCCTCCAGCGGGTGCTGCAGCTGCTGGCGTTCGTCATCGTCGGGCGAACGCTCGGCGTCGCGGGCCTCGGCATCTACGCCGAAGGCATGGCCGTCGCGGCGATGCTGGCCGTGCTCGCTGGCGCCGGTGTTCGCAACCTAGTGGCACGCGCCATCAGCAAGCAACCCAAGGCTGCTCGCGCGCTGATCGCCCATGCCGTCCGCATGCGATTGCTGTTCGGCCTGATGCTCGCGACCCTCGCCATCGCCACTGGCTTCGCCACCTCGGTGCGGCCGTGGTTCTGGCTGTTGTGTGCGCTGCATGTGGTGCCCGCCGCGTTCGACCTGAAGAACCTGGTCGACGCCGCCGGTCGCACGCGCAGTGAAGTGCTGCTTGACTCCGCAGCGGCCGTACTGCAACTCGGACTGATTGGCATCTGGACGCTGCTCGACAACCAACATCTCGAAGTGCTGGCCGGCATCAGCCTCGCCTGTCGCTGCGTCTACGCCACGGGTGCTATGCTGCAGATCCGCCGCCTGCCGCTCGAACATGAACCTGAGCAACAACCGCTCGGTATCACCGCCGTCGGCGCCGGCCAAACCGCCCACGAATTGCTCGCGATTGGCGACATCGCGCTGATCGCGCTGATGTGCGGCGACATCGCTGCGGGCTACTACGCCGTCGCCGTGCGCTTCGCGGCCGCTGCGCTGTTGCCGTCGACGCAACTCGCACGACTGCTGCTACCACACCTGCTGCACGCTGAGCAGAAGGGCGACTCCAAAAAGACGTTCGGCACCGCAATGCGCGCGACGCTGTGGCTGACGGCTCCGATCTGCGCCGGCGGCCTAGTGGTCGCCGATTCGCTGTGTGCCCTGAGCGGTCCCGAGTTCGCGATGAGCGGCCACGTGCTGCGATTGCTATTGTTCGCAGGCATCTGCCAACACGTCGGCTGGCAATGCAGCCACTCGCTGCTCGCCAGCCAACGCGATCGTTCATACGCCCACGGCCTCGGCTGGCCAGCCGTGTTCCAGGCTTGCGCGCTGCTAGCGCTCGTGGCGACCCCAAACATGGAAGCCGCCATGCTGGCAACCCTCGCCGCGACCGCCGCCGCCGTGGCCCAGGGCCTGTATCTAGTCAACGGGTTATCGGCGCTGCAAGTCTCGCACGCGTTCTTGCGCTCACTCGGCGGCCCGCTTCTCGCGGCCGTAGCCACCGCCAGCGCGGCCTCGCTACCGGTCGACTGGCTCGCCCCCCAGTGGCAACTCCCCGCACGTATCTGCTTCGGCGCCGCTGGCTACGGCATCGTGCTCTGGCTGCTCGAACTGCGTGGCCGCTTCACCCAAGTAGGCAACGGACTCGCAACCGCCAGCGGCTTCAACGACTAGGTCCAAGCTGTGAACCAGCGACAGGACACAGGAGCCTCAACTGGCCGCCGCCAAAGGTCGATAGGAACGAATGATGCTTACCAAGAAGCCATGGCGACTCGGAACCCGGGCCAAACTGCTGATGCGCGGACTGCGCTACTCGTGCATCCTGCCGTATGCATCGATCAACGGCTGGTTGACAGTCGACGAAGCAATCGCGCTGTTTGAACTGGCCAACGGTCTGACCGGGCCCAAACCGCACGCCGTCGAAATCGGGTCGTGGCAAGGCAAGAGCACAGTCTGCATCGCTCGTGGTCTGCGCGCAAAGAACCAAGCAGTGCTCACCTGCATCGACCCGTTCGATGCTTCCGGTGATAACGAAAGCAGTGACGAATATGGCGACCGTGCCACCGACCTCGGTGGACCGCTGCGCCGCGCCTTCGAGGAGAACCTAGCTGCGGCTGATGTCCGCGACCTCATTGACGTTCGGCCTGGCCTTAGCCACGAACACGCGGCCTCCATCGAAGAGTCCATCGACCTACTATTCTTGGACGGCAACCATAGCTACGAGTCGGTGCGCCGCGACTTTGAGGATTGGTCGCCAAAGATCCGAGCGGGCGGCTTTCTTGCCATGCACGATGTCGTGCACCCGGTCCATGCTGGACCGCGGCGAGTAGTCGATGAATTGATCGTCGACAACCCAGACTGGATCAACGGGCATTACGTTGACAGCATGTTCGTCACGCAAAGGGCCTCGACATGATGGCGCCGACCGGGACAGACAACATCTCGGAAGTCTCCATCGTCATCGTTACCAGCGATCGCTACGACGACCTGCATCACTGCCTGACCGAGTTGCACGCGCACCTCGCCAAGCCCGGGACTCCGAGCGCCGAAGTAATCACCGTGCACGGCCCCAACGATGATGCCGCCATCGCCATGGTCACGAGCGAGTTCCCGGCGGTGAGGGTTCGGCGTTCAAAGCAGCGCCATATCAGCCGGCAACGCAACCTCGGTGCACTTGCCGCCCGCGGCGCTGTGTTGGTCTACCTCGACGACGACGCGTGGCCGCGAGACAACTGGCTGCGCGAACTACACGCCGCGTTCACGGACGAACGCGTCGTCGCAGCCAGCGGTCCGGTGTTTCGCGGCGATGGCTCACTGCAATGCGAGCGCTTGGCTGCCTCACGCATTGGCCGACTGATACCGATCGCCAACGGCCAACCGATTCCGGCCGCAATGTCGCCAAGCTTCTCCGGCTGCAACCTGGCTATCCGAAGGTCATCCCTGCTGGAGTGTGGTGGCTTTGACGAGAATCTACCCTACCAACCGGACGACATGGACGTGTGCTATCGCCTGTATGCACACGCCAACCGATCGCGCCACTCGATGTGCTATCGCGAGCATGCCGCGGTTACGCACCAGTCTTCACCGGGACCGTTTCGACGCTCTCTTGAAGACCGAGCATGGTTCACAGTGGCCCGCGACAACCTGTACTTCGCAATCAAGCACGGCGGGTCAGTCTACGGCAGCGTCTTCGGATCCTGCATGCAAGCGCCGAAGCTGGCACGCTTCTTGGTCTGGATGCTCCGCGGCAAACTCAGCCCAACGGCGTTCGTTCGCTGCTTTGCAAAGCACACGACGGGCACGATCGCCGGCATCTGGAAGGGCCTCACGAACGGCCCGCAATTGCCACTACGAACAGACGCGAAGCCAGCACAAGTGTCTGACAACCGTGCTGAGGAGGAAGCCGCGTGCCCACCACCGCAACGCACCAAGCAGCCCTGCTGAACACGCCCACCGCCGGTGCCACCTGCACCGCCGTCGTCGTGCACTACCGCAACGCGTGCGACACCCTCGCGTGCATCGCCTCGCTGCGCCAGCAGCCTGAACGCCCCAGCATCGTCGTCGTCGACAACCAGTCGCCCGACGACTCGTGGCCAGACCTCTCTGTACAACTGCGCGAACACGATGATGTCACGCTGTTCCGGTCAGAACACAACGGTGGCTTTGGCGCAGGATGCAATCAGGGCATCGAGGTCGCGCTCAAGCAGTGGCCGAATGCGGGTCACTTGCTGCTCATCAACCCCGATGCAACGCTCGCCGCGGGTGCCCTTGGCAAGATGATCGCCACCGCCAACGACCACCCACTCGCTGGTATCGTCGGCTGTCGCATTGACGATGCGACAGGGCAGGCATGGTTTCAAAACGGTCGCTTTCCGCGTTGGACCCTCAGCGGTTTCCACCGCCCACCACCGGCAACTAGGGAGCACGAGACGGAGTTTGTCACAGGTGCCTGCATGCTTGTCACATGCGACTTGCTGCACGCCGGCCTGCGGTTTGACGAGACGTTCTTCCTCTACTGTGAAGATGCTGACTTGTGCGGCGAGGTAACGTCGCGCGGACGCCAACTGTGGATCACTCAGGAGGCGCGCGCCACGCATCGCGGCGGCGGCAGCCAGCCTGGCGAGCACGTCCTCAACGAACTCTCCGCCGAACGCCTATTCTGGCTGACGCGGGCGAAGGTGCTGCTAGCGAGAAAGCGGCTGAACTTCGTGCAGAGGTGGACCTTCCTGGCAATCGCCCTTGGGTGCAAACCGATCGCCGGTCTGTGGCTCAGCAAATCGACTCGCTTCCTATGGCCTTACCTACGCGGACTGGCCAGCGGCTTCGCCGCGAAGAGTGGCGACAAGGCAACCTGAGCCTGCCAACGACAGTGGCCGCGAAAACGCGGCCAAAGTCGGGGTAACTGATTGCAGCAGAGGCTATTGGGCGATCGCCCTATTCAGCACGCTGCTCTTGGCGACAGGCTTGTTGCGCGGCTTGCGCTGGCCCATCAACTCACGGAGCAAGGTCTCCTCGAGATCCTTATCGCCCTCAGTCTTGATGCTTTCGAGGCTGCTATCCAACTCCTTAGCCGCAGCGGGCGAAGAGCAGGTCATGCGCTGAGCTTGCGCAGCGGCGTCGTAGTAACGAGCACCGGTTTGCACAGCCACGAGGCGCGCCCCATCATGCGCGGTAACCACTGCGCCTTCAGGGATTTCCAGCCAATCACCGCGCGCAATCACATTGCCGCGTTCGCCCCAACTGTCACGGCCGGTCGGGTTGATCGGACGATCGTCGTCGAGCAGGTAGGTAGGAGTGACGTCGTAGTGCTTGCACAGGGCGAGAAGCATCGGCAGGGTCGGTTGCGAACGACCTTGCTCGAGGTGGGACATTGTCGCAGGACGCACACCGAGCGTCTTGGCAGTGATGCCTTGGGCTTCGCGCTTGACGCGGGTACGGAGATAGAACAGCTTGAGATGCAGGCGCCGCATGGAAAGGTGGAGAGTTACAGAGGCTGGATAAAGAACGATCGTGGGGCTTTACCGGCGACCGGCAAAGCGATCACGATCTGCGAAAGTCTAGCACCTAAGCGAGCGGGGTGACTTTCGGTGGACGAGGGAGGAGGTCTCAGGGCGAATATACCAAGGCGGGGCAGGCCATGGCATTGGACGCGCGAAGAGGTCATTCTGTTCTGTTGCAAATGAACTTCGGCCGACCGAAGCCCAATGAACCCTGACCTATGCCGGATATCGTAGAAGTAACCCTGTCTCCCAATGGAAGTGGCAATGATGTCCAGATCGCCGAGAGATTCGGCATCAAGGTCGCAACTTCCAGGGATACTAGCTCTTGGCAATTGGTTCGGTCCATGGGAAGTATGACCCTATGTGCCCCTCTGGAAGCAGGTGGCTACAGCATCCGGGTCGACGTTGCGCAAGGCCCCATGGCAAGGAGGATTCGAACGGCCCGCCGTACGGATCCATTGCCACGCGCCATTGGCCTCCATCGACGGTCGACCGTAACTGTTGTCGATGCGACAGCTGGTTTGGGACGCGATGCAATGGTCCTCGCGCACTTAGGCTGCACCGTAACTGCGCTCGAACGAGTGCCCGCGCTTTGCGCACTTTTGCAGCTCGCAGTCGCCGATTTGGGCGCCGAAATCGAAATCGTGAAGGCCGAATCGACAGATTGGCTGGCGAAAGTTTCTTCTGAAAAGTTCCCAGATGTCGTCTACCTCGACCCCATGTTCAGCGATCCGGGCCGCTCCCAGGTCAAAAAAGAAATGCAGGCGTGCCGAGCTCTGGCGCACGAAACGGAGGATGAGGCGGCCCTACTCGCCGCGGCTCGACTGGTCGCCAAGGACCGCGTCGTGGTCAAACGGCACCCCCACAACGACCCGATCGCTGCCGATGTCTCGCACTCTGTCAGCAGCGAACGAGTGCGTTTCGATGTCTACGTGAAGACGCCCCAATAGAGGACTGACCCTCTGAGTGTTGCTAGCAGGCCATGGTTCGCCCGCGAAAATGTGCTCACGAGAGGCCCAGAATCAGGCCCCCCGCCGTGCTGCTTGGAGCACCAACAGCCAAGGGATCAGCTCTAATGCGGGGCCCAGATGGGCTCAGTTCGCAGCAAAGCGCACAGCCGTGAACGCCCCCAGCGTCTCTCGGTCGACCTCGCGCCCAGGCACGCGGGCAACCAAGTCATCAACTTCTGGCGCGCGCATGCCGCTGAGGATCAGGTCGTTCTCGCGAGTCCAGATCGACAGGATCGAGTTCAGCGAACCGCGAAGCTCGGCACCAGTCATGTTGGCAACAACCAAGTCACAGGGCCGCATACGCTCGGCACCACCGACATAGATGCTGGCTTCAGGCAGAAGTTCGCGCGCCGCGATCACCGACGGTTCGTCGATATCGCAGGCTTCGATGCGTTCGCAGCCACGCACGTTCGCATACAGCGCAAGGATGCCGGAGCCGGCGCCGACGTCGGCCATGCTGGCCACCGCGTCCCAACTGCGATGCATCACAACGAGCGCTGCTTTGGTGCTGTCGTGCTCGCCGCTACCGAACGCGCCACCTCGCGGCACAATCAACTCGGTGCCCGCGAAGCCTTCTGGACACTCCACCCATGGCGGCCGCACCAGCAGATCTTCGGTGACCACGATCACCGTGTCGTTTTCCAAACCGGTAACGTGGTAGTCCTCGGCGCGCACGATGCGCTCTTGGACGGTGACCTGCAGCCCTTTCGGCAACTGGGGTAGCTCGCAAGGCAACCACACGACGAGCGCGTCCGGTTCTTCGAGAACGCCTTCGACCTGCGCGTGCACATGCAACCATTCGACGGCCATGGCAGCGTCGTTGCCTTGCAGAACAAACGCGCGCACAAGTGGTGCCTCGCCAGCCGTATCGCTCACGCGAGTTGCATCACTTGCAACAAGCGTTCGAGCATCGCTTCTGGCTCGACCATGCGGCCAATGGCGTCGTAGCCTTCGGCCAGGTGGCCGGTGGCCGGACCCAGCACTTCGACGCCCCGCGACTTCAAAGTCTCGATGTTGGCTTGCACGGCGGGCGCATGCCACATGGCGTCGTTCATCGCCGGGCAAACGACGATCGGGCACTTGACGGTCAGCGCGAGCAGCGCGACGGGGTCATCGGCAGCACCGCTTGCCAACTGCGCCAGCACACCGGCAGTCGCCGGGGCGATGCAGTAGACATCGGCGTTCTGGGCCGCATCGATGTGCGGCACCGAGCCATTGTGATCGACTTGCGTCGACGACAGGATCGGCTGGGAACCGGTCAGTCCGGCGAAAGTCACCGCTCCGATGAAGTTCAGCGACGACGGCGTCATCGCAACACGGACCGAAACCCCGCTCTGCACTAGGCGGCTCGCGAGGAACGCGACTTTGTAGGCGGCGATTCCGCCACCTACTCCGAGCACCGCGCGCTTGTTGACAGTTACGGCCACAACAGACCTTCAACTTCTTTGATGGTGTCTTCGAGAACGATGTTCTCAACAATCGTATCGTAGAGCGGCGCGCCAGCAACCTCGGTGCGCGCGGCCTTGATCTCATCTTCGGCAATGCGCACGCGCTGGTCGATCTCTTCGGCTTCGTTGGTAGCCCGATGGACCAGACGCCGACGCAATTCTTCGATGCTCGGCGGCGCGATGAACAAGTAGAAGCCGAGCACAGCGCGCTCCCGTAACTGCCGGGTTCCGGCGACCTCGATCTCGACCAAGAACGTCTTGCCGCGCGCCAGCGCGGCATCCATCGGCCAACGCGGCGTGCCGTAGAGGTTGCCGTTGTAGGTAGCAAACTCGAGGAACTGGTTCTCCTCCATGCGGCGCGCAAAGTCTTCGCGGGTCAGGAAGTGGTAATCGATGCCATCCTGCTCGCCTTCGCGCACCGAGCGCGTCGTGGCGCTGACCGAGAACTCGACGTTCGGGTTCTGCTTCAGGGCACGGCAGACAGAGGTCTTGCCGGCACCCGAGGGGCCAGAGATCACGACCAACTTGCCCTGTTTCTCACTCATACGATTCTGCTTACTCGAGGTTTGCGACCTGCTCTTTGATCGTTGCGATGCAACTTTTCATCGCAACGACAGTGTGCGCGACTTCAGTATCCGGAGACTTCGACCCGAGGGTGTTGGTCTCGCGCAGTAGTTCTTGCAGCAGGAACTCCAAGCGTCGCCCCACTTCACCACCCTTGTGCAGCAAGCTGCGAATCTCATCGGTGTGCGCGCGCAGACGCTGCAGTTCTTCGGCGACATCGACGCGATCGGCAAACAGCGCCACCTCGCGCACGAGATCCACTGCCGGCGGCGGCGCCGGGACATGGGCTGCGACGAAATCCTGCACTCGCTGCAACACGCGTGTTCGATACTCTTCGATCAAGAAGGGTGCGCGAGTCGCGCAGACGTCGGTCAGTCGAACGAACTCATCGAGTTGCTCGGTGATCGCAGCGACAGTCCCCCGCCCTTCCGAGCGACGATGCTCGATCAGTTGCGTAATCGCCGCATCGACAAGCACAGCAAGCTTCTCGGGCAGCGGCCGCGACGTCGACGATTCACCACGCGCGCCACTACTAGCGGCCTGGATGACTTCCACCAGCGTCGGTTGCGCAAGCTGGAGATCGTCAGCGAGTGCGCGCATCTCGGCGGCAACTCGCGACAGGGTTTGCCGGTCCGGCAACGAACTGGCGCTGTCCATGCGCTCCGCGACAACCAGAACTGAGCCGCGCGCGAGCCGCGATTTGACGCGCTCTTCGATCGCCGCATCAAAGCCATTGCAGGCCGAGGACAGACGCATCTTAAGACTCAAGCCGCGGCCGTTAACCGACCGAATCTCGACACGCACGTTGCCGATCTCTGAATCGCCGGCGGCGAAGCCAGCACCGGTCATGCTCGAAATCGGTGCCACTGGATTCTTTGACTAGCTGGCGTTCCAGGTCGCGCTGATCAAGATCGCGGAGCCACAAAAGATGCCCGCGAGCAAGAACGTGAACTTGCTGACGCCGCCGCTCTTGACGCCGAACGTCTCGGCACCAGCGCCGCCGAAGGATTCGGCAAGACCGCCGCCCTTTGACTCTTGAAGCAACACAACGGTCGTCATCAGGACGGCCGAAACGAAGAACAGAACCCAACCGAGGTAGTGAAGGATGTACATAGCAGTAGTCGCCGATCAGGCGTCGTATTCGATAATGGGTAGGAAGGTCTCGGCTTGCAGACTCGCGCCTCCAACCAAGAGGCCATCGACGGACTCGAGGGCCATAATGTCTTTGGCGTTGTCAGGATTGACGCTGCCACCGTAGAGGATGCGAACGGTCTCCGCTTCTTCTCCGACCTTGCTCGTCAACCACTTCCGGATGGTCGCGTGGGCAAGATCGACTTGCTCAAGTGTCGCCGTTTCGCCGGTTCCGATAGCCCACACGGGCTCATACGCGATCGAAATGCGATGGGCGTCTTCGGGCTTAACGTGGGCGAAGCCCGACTCAAGTTGCTTTTTGAGGACGCGATCGGTGCGTTTGGATTTGCGCTCTTCGAGCTTTTCGCCAATGCAGAAGATCGGCTGCAGGTCGCTGTCGAGCGCAGCGCGAAGCTTGCGGCTCATCCACTCTTCCGGCTCCTTGAAGACATGACGACGCTCGCTGTGCCCGACCAGCACGCGATCGGCGCCAACTTCGCGTAGCATCCGTGGCGCGAGTTCCCCGGTGTAGGCACCGTGGTCTTCGTGCCACATATTCTGGCCACCAACACCGAGCGGCGAACCTTGGGCAACCGCACTGACGTCAGCGAGATAGATCGACGGGACGAAGAACGCCACCTCTCGACCACTACCGTCACCAATGCGTCCCTTGACCGTCTTGACCAAGTCGAGCGACTTGGAACGATCGAGGTTCATCTTCCAATTGCCGGCGATGTACGGCTTACGAGTTCTGACTGTCACGGAGCGATAACCTCGTCGTCGAATGAGTTAGGGCGTGGAGCCTGGCCGGCATCGAGCCGATCCTGACTACCGGCGGGGAGGTTACCGGCGGGGAGGTTACCGTCGGGGAGGTTACCGTCGGGGAGGTTACCGTCGGGGAGGTTACCGTCGGGGAGAATACCGGCGGGGAAACTGCCGGCGGGATTACCGTTTGTGCGAGGGGAGCGAGTAGCGCGCGCGCTGTCAGCGGCCGCAACGGAGCAGATCACTCGCCCACACAGTGGAGCGAGTTCGTGCAAATTGACCATCAGTTTCGCGAAGATCTCCGGCGTCAACGCCTGATGACCATCGCACTTGGCAAGCGCTGGATTGGCATGCACTTCGATCAGCAAGCCATCCGCGCCAGCGACCATTGCCGCGCGCGCCATCGACGGCACATAGCGCGCGTGGCCGGTGCCATGGCTTGGATCGACGATCACCGGTAGCGGCGAACGTTCGCGCAACACCGGGATAGCAGCCAGATCGAGCACGTAGCGGGTCGACGGGTCGAAGCCGCGCACACCGCGCTCACACAGGATGACGTTGGGGTTGCCTTCTTGCAGGATATATTCGGCGGCTAGCAGCAGTTCGTCGATGGTCGCGGCAGCACCACGCTTGAGCAGCACCGGCTTGCTTTGCCGACCGACTTCGCGCAACAGCGGGAAGTTCTGCATGTTGCGGGAGCCGACCTGAAGCACGGCAGCGTGCTCGGCAACCAACGGAACATCTCGCGTATCCATCACTTCGGTCACGACTGGTAAGCCAGTCCGCTGCGAGGCCTGCGCCAACAGCGACAACCCCTCGGAGCCGAGACCTTGGAACGACTTAGGCGACGTGCGCGGCTTGAAGGCGCCCCCACGGAGCAATCCAGCCCCGGCACCGGCGACGGCATCCGCCGCAGCGAACAGCAACTCCCGGGATTCAACCGCACATGGCCCAGCCATGACGACGAAGTTGTCGCCACCTATCTGCAGTTCAGAACCGATCGAGATCGTCGTGCGCAAAGTAAGGTCAGAGCCGAAGTATGGCCGGAAGACAGTAGGGGCCGAACCCCAGGTGGTCAACGCCGGCGAGGTCGCCCGTCGTTACAATTACCCGCCTGATTTGGTCTGGATATCTCGATTAGCTCTGCCGGGGTGCAAATCCAAGCGAACACCGCGAAACCGAAAGAACTGGCGAATAGAAACAGGTAAGCAACTGGACATCATCATGTTACGGCGAATCCTGGCGCCGGCTCCCTAAACCTGCCATCGGTTGCTGCCGCAGTGTCGCTGAAAGCCTCGCGACATGGCTTGGTGGCACGGAAGTCAAACGGGCGCTGAACTGGCTGCCCGGCGTGCTACTGGGGTGCGGTCAGGATCGTTTCACTGCTCACCGGCTTCAGCGGCACCTGCACCACCGGCACATCCATCGCACACGCGTTGACGCCGGTCGCCATCGCCTGCAAGGACGGCCCACAGATGCGAGCTTGGCACGGCCCCATACCGGCGCGGCACCCGATCTTGATCGCCCGCATCGAATCGCCGTGCATCGCCGCCGCCTCTTGCGCACGCAGCCTCGTGATGTCTTCACAACGACAGACGATAGTGTCGGGCCGCGCAAGATCGTGCAGACCCGGCAACGGGGCAAATGCGCCAAGCATCGAATCGGCCGCACGCCGCTCAGCACGCGCCCGCGAAACAACCGCCGAAGCCACCGTCGTCCCACGCAGTTCGCGCAGAATCGCCGCCGCCGCCAACTCACCTTCGGCACTCGCGACTTCCGCGCCACCGATGCCACAGGTCTCGCCAACCGCAAACACCGTCGCAACCGCCGTGCGCTGTTCGCCATCGACGACGAGACAATGCCCACCGCGCACTGGCAGCATGTGCGTGTCGGCACCAAGTCGCATGCCGACCTCAATCGACGGCACCAAGCCAAACCCGGCGCCAACGACATCACATTCGATCGTGCGTTCGGTGCCCTTGCGCGGCCGGCCATGCGCATCGACCTTGCCGATGATCGCACGCTCCACGCGGCCATCCCCCTCGCACGCGAACACGGTCCAACCCCACTGAAGCTTGACGCTGTTGCGCCACAACTGCTTCATGTACCACATCGCCTCACGACGACGCGCGGCGTGGAATGCGACCGCCGGCACGGCCCGCAACGCACGCATACGCGAACTGGCTTCCAGCGCGGCAACCACTTCGACGCCGGCACCGAGCAACGACGTCACAGTCGGCAGCAGCAACGGCCCCGAACCAACTACCAACGCACGCTTGCCGGGCACGACGCCAAAGCCGCGCACCATGACTTGCAGAGCACCCGCGGTAACCACACCTGGCAACGTCCAACCCGGGAACGGAATGCAGCGATCATAGGCACCGGGAGCCAACACGATGTGGCCGCAGCGCAATAGCCGCGAGACGCCGTCGTGTTCGAACCAAAGACGACCCGGCTGTGCATCCCAGACGGTCGCACCCCGCACCAGTTCAATCTCACCACCATCCTTGGCATGGCCTTCAAACGATTGGATCAGATTGTGACCGTCATCGTGGCTCGGCGGTTCTTGGACGACACCGTGATTGTGCATGCCCACAGGCAGTTGGCGATAGATCTGGCCACCAGCACGCTGGCCCTCGTCGAGCACCACGACGCGCACCCCAGCAGCAGCCAATCGCGCCGCCGCAGCCATGCCACCAGGCCCCGCGCCAACGATGCCAACATCCGCTTCGAGAACGGTATCGAGTTGCGTCAGGTCCGCGCCGCTCACGATTTGCCTCCCCGACCGACAGTCATGCCCGGTTTGACCAACGTCGTGCACGAACGGACCGTTACGCCATCGACGACAACGAGGCAGTCGTAGCAGATGCCCATATTGCACAGCACGCCGCGCGGTTGCCCCTCGCTACTGCTATTTCGCACCGTGACCTGACCGTGCGCCCATAAGGCCATCGCGATCGTATCGCCCTGCCGCGCATTGACCTCTTGGTCATCGAACGTGAACACGACCAGTTCGCGATCTCCCAAGCCAGCGATGCGGCCACTCATAATGCGAACCTCCCGGGCAAGTATGGAGTTGGATCAATCGATGGCGTGATGCCCGCAATCTGCTGAGCGATCAATAGCCCGGTGATCGGCGCCATCGAAATACCGAGTCCTTCGTGGCCGGCTGCGATCCAGAAGCCGGGCACGGGATCCCACGGACCAATCAACGGATGGTTGTCGATCGAATACGGCCGCAACCCCACCCATGAACGAATAATCGGCGCCTGCGCAACACCAGGCACATAGCGATGCGCGCGCAATAACGAACGCTTCAGCAGTTCGCGGTTGACCTGCTTGCTCATGCCGCGGAACTGCCGCGTGCTGCCGATCAAGCAACCACCATTGGTCTGCGGTTGCATGTTAACCGCATGGCCGCCGGCATCACGATCGGTTTGGGTTGGGTCAACATCGCTAGCCGCGTGCGCAAACCGCAGGTAGCTAATCTCCAGCAACTGCGTGCGGATTGGCGACACGTGGTGACCAGTAATCGCTAGGTTGCCGGCGCGCGGATAGATCGGCACACGCGGCTGGCCGAGCATCTCGCCGATGCCCGGAGTCCAAACGCCGCATGCGTTGACGACCGTGTTGGTCTGGATCACCGACTTCTCGGTGACGACCGCGGCAATGCGATCGCCATCGCGTTGAAAGCCCGTGACCGCACAGTTCGGCCGCACCACCACGTTCGGATTGCGTTGCTGCGCGCCGCGCAACATCGCGCCGGCGGCTAGCATCGGCAGCACGACCCCGTCCCCGGCATAGAACAGCGCGCCCGGAATGTCATGAGCCAGACCCGGCTCTAGATCGCGCAGTTGCTTCTGATCGAGAATCTCCGCCTGGTCACCCTGATCGAGGAACTGCTGATGCAGCACCGGCACCATCTCGATGTCTTCTTCGGACTCGGCCAGATACAGCGCCCCGGTCGGGTTGTAGTCAAAGCCACCGAGTTGTTCGTGGAGTCCACGCCACAAGTCCACGCTGGTCTTGGTCAGCGCGTATTCCTGCGCATTGCCCGGCGTCACCATCAAGTGCCCCATGCAGCTACTCGACGTCGCACCTGCAATCGGGCCACGATCGCACAAAACGATGCGTGTCGATGGGTCGAGCAGCTGCGCCAATTGATAGACAACAGAGCTGCCGATGATGCCGCCGCCGATGACGACAATGTCCGCAGTTTCGGTCATGGAGTTCGGGCGACGATGATGCCGCCTCCGCAGCACAACGCAACGCCGACTCTGATGCGAGCACCATCCCGGCAGCAAACTGGCGCGATCCTTGTGGGTTCTGCTGACGAGTGCACGGACGTGCCGGGCGCCGAGGCCGAGGCGTCCCGAGCGGATGGCCGAGAAACTGGCTTCCTGGACCTCGGCGACAGGAATGATTCCCGCCGCATCAGCATTAATCACAAGCCGCACACATTATCCTGGCGGGACGTCAGCCCGCCCGGCGACGACATCTGAATCGAGCGGTTCGCACCGCTCGCCATTACCGGCCAATTGACGCTCGCCGATGGCGCGCCCGCCCAGATCACGCTGCGGAAGTAGCACTGCCGCGGTCCGCGGCTACCGTATGTGCATGCTCGCGACTGTTGCCACTTGCCTCGCTTGGGTAGTCCTGTGTGCTGCCTGCGAGGCACAAGTTCCGACCGCCGTCCCCAACGGCAGTTCGCAAGCAGCGATCGTCAAACTCGCCAGCACCGTACGCCCCAGCACAAGGCAACTCGTGTGGCAAGCGACCGGTTGCAATGCATTCGTGCACTTCGGGATGAACACCTTCAGTAATCGCGAGTGGGGCGACGGCAAAGAGAAGCCCGCAGCCTTCGCGCCGACCGAGTTCGACGCAAACCAGTGGGTGACGACATTCCGCAACGCTTCGATGAACGGCATCGTGATGACCTGCAAGCATCACGACGGGTTCTGTCTATGGCCTTCCAAGACCACCGAACACGACGTCGCGGCATCACCATTCCGTGATGGCAAAGGCGACGTCGTTGCCGAAGTTGCCAACGCGTGCCGGCAGCAAGGCCTCAAGTTCGGCGTCTACCTATCACCGTGGGATCGCAACCAGAAGACGTTCGGTACGAAGGCCTACCAAGCGGTGTTCCTGGCGCAACTGACGGAGTTACTGAGCAACTACGGCGAACTATTCGAAGTGTGGTTTGACGGCGCGCACTGCCCGCCTGATGACCCATCGCTGTTCGACTGGCAGGCGGTATTCCAACTCGTTCGCAAACTGCAACCGAACGCGGTCATCGCGATCACCGGCCCCGATGTGCGCTGGGTCGGCAACGAAGCGGGCAAGACGCGGGGCAGTGAATGGAGTGTGTTACCGTTGCCACAAGACGCACCCGGCGCATTCGAACAGGATCGCCAAAGTTGGCGTTCGCTCTGGGAACTGCGCAGCCGCAACCAGGCAAGTGACCTCGGTAGCCGCAGCGAACTCGGCAAGGCCAAGGCATTGTGTTGGTGGCCGGCCGAAACCGACGTTTCGATTCGTCCGGGCTGGTTCTACCATCCCGAAGATGACCAGCGCGTCAAGCCGTTGACAACGTTGCTCGACTACTGGTTCACGGCAGTTGGCGGCAACGCCGTGCTGTTGCTCAATGTGCCCGCTGATCGCCGCGGCCAGATTGCAGCGCCGGATGTCGCGGTGCTGCAGGATCTCGGCAGCTACCTCAAGGCAACGTTCGCCAACAACATCGCTCGCTCTCCCGGCGCACGTCACGACGGTCGCGAAGTTCACTTCCACCAACCGATCACGATCGATTTGCTAGACCTCGCCGAAGACCTCGCCGTCACTGGCCAACGCGTCGAAGAGTTCCATGTCGACGTGATGCGCGACGGCGCCTGGCAAGAATGCGCCAAGGGTACGACGATCGGATTCCGCCGACTACTGCGCATCGAGCCAATCACCGGCACGGCATTCCGCGTTCGCATCACGAAACAACGTGGCCCAGCGAGCATCAAGAACTTCGGGCTCTACTTGCGGCCGACGCTGATGCAGGCGGCGACGATCGCGCGCACCAAGAGCGGCGCGATCGCCATCACCGCTGGCCTGTTGCCCGTTCGCTACACCATCGATGGCTCCCCCGTAACGGACACGTCGCCGCTCTATCTCAAGCCATTCGCCTTGCCGATGGGCGGCACCGTGCGGGCACGCGCCACCGCCAGAACTGACTCGAACGCCGTCGTGCTCGGCACGGCCACCGAAACGACCGCTTCATTCGGCCTGTCGCCGGTCGGCTGGAAGATCGTCGCCTGTTCCAGCGAACAAAGCAGTGACGGACCTGCCAACAACGCGATCGATGGTGACCCCAACACGCTCTGGCACACGCGCTACCAGCCCGACAGCCCCAAGCATCCCCACCACCTGACGATCGATCTTGGCCAGTCACATACGCTGACCGGGTTCATTTACCAACCGCGCACTACGGGCAACAACGGCACCATCGCCGACTACGAGTTCCACGGCAGCCACGACGGCGTGCAGTGGCGCAAACTCGCCGAGGGCACTTTCGGCAACATTGGCAACAACCCGACTGCCCGCACCGTGCCGTTCGAGCAGCCAGCCCAAAACACCCGTTTCGTGCGCTTCACCGCCCTGCGCGAAGTCGAAGGCCGCGCCTGGGCGTCGGTCGGTGAACTGTCCGTGCTCACCGGCAGCACCGGGGTAAAGGTAAAGAACAAGTAGCGAGCGATCGCGACGCTGGCCCACATCAGCTGCACCGGCTACTTGTGACGGCATGCGCCGCCTCCCATTGCTCCTCCTCCCCCTTGCTGCGTGCTCAATCGCGGCCCCGCCCTCCCCGGCCTACACCAATGCTAACGCCGATGCGATCCACGCGCGGTGCCTGACGCTCGACACGCACAAGGACATCAGCAGCCAGCTAGCGCCGGAAGCACTTCCGAGTGACCCGGACACGGCCGAGAAGTATCGCGCCAAGTACGACCCGACGGTGCGCGGCGATCAACAGGTCGACTTCGTCAAGATGCGCGAAGGTCAGTACGACTGCGCCTTCTTCATCGTCTACACCCCGCAACGCAAGTTGACGGATGCCGGCTATCAAGGAGCGTATGTCGAGGCGAACAAGAAGTTCGACGCGATCCATCGCATGTGCCGCCTCTACCCAAACGACATTGGCCTCGCCACGACTGCCGCTGACGTCGAGCGCCTGCACAGCGAAGGCAAGCTGATCGCGTGCATCGGCATCGAGAACGGCTACCCGATGGGCCTCGATCTCAAGCGCATCGAAGAGTTCCACAAACGGGGCGCGCGCTACATGGGCATCGCCCACAACGGCCACACGCAGCTCGGCGATTCCCACACGCCGGACGCGCCGATGCACAACGGCCTCAGTGAGCTCGGCATCAAGGCGGTTAAGGCGATGAACGACGTCGGCATCATGGTCGATGTGTCGCACGCCAGCAAAGCCACGATGTTGCACGCCGTGAAGCTCAGCCGAGCCCCGGTGATCGCTTCACACTCCGGTGCTCGCGCCCAAAACGACCACAGCCGCAACCTCGACGATGAACAACTGCGCGCCATTGCCAAAAACAATGGCGTCGTGCAATGCGTCGCGCTCGCCAGCTTCTTGAAGTCCAACAAGCAGAAGGACGCCGCGGTCAACAAGCTTCGCGACGAACTCGGCCTTAGCCGCAATTCGACGATCGAGCTAACCGACAACCAACGCGAAGCCAACTGGGAGAAACTGAAGGAAGCGCGCAACGAGCTCAACAAGCGCTACCCGCCGGCCAACGTCAGCGACTACGTCGATCACATCGAGCACATCATCAAGATCGCCGGCATCGACCACGTCGGCATCGGCTCCGACTTCGACGGCGGCGGCGGCATTGCTGGCTGGAGCAACGCCTCCGAAAGCCGCAACGTCACCCGCGAACTCGTCAAGCGCGGCCACAGCGAAGCCGACATCCAAAAGATCTGGAGCGGCAATCTGCTCCGCGTCTGGCGCGCTGTAGAGAACGTCGCCGCCGCTCTAAACTGACAAGCTAGAAACCGTAGCCGGCGCCAGACGCGAGATACTCAGTTCCGATTGAGTACGCTCTCGCCTTGCTCATCGCCATCGTGCGCACGTCGCACGAGACTCCAGCGAATCGCTGCGAACCAGACCTGTGATGGTCGGCCGGACATGGCTTGAGTCCGTTACTGCTCGTCAACTTGATCGACTGCGGGACCGGCCTCGGCGATCACTTCGCACGTGACTGGTGTCGAAGAGTGTTCGTCACCGTGCGTGTCGACCCAGACCTCTTCGACCGACAGACACTCGCCTTCGCGCCAATTGGTACGCACGAAGTAGGACAGTTCGTTGCCGTCCTTGTCTCGCTCAACGCGTGGCACAACCGCGGTGTTGATGAACATCGTGTCGCCGCGCTTGATGAAGCGTTTGCGTTCGGCACCTCGCGGATGCAGCAGGCGATGATGCATGTGGCCAGCGATCACCGCGCGAACGTTCAAGCCAAGGCTATCGATGCGTTTTAGAGCGAGTTCGAGGTCGTAGTCGCCCCAATCACCACCCGGCTTGCCGAAGTCCTTGCCGTAGATGTCATCGGTGTTGCTACCAAGACCGGTCGGGCCGTTGTGCGCCAGGATGACGATATCGCGGTGCTGCGCGGTGCGGGCGGCATCAACGATCGCCGCCGCCGACTGGCGCATCGTGTGCACGCCGTAGATGTAATCGTAGACCTCTGGGCTGCGCAGACTCTGGCCACCCCACGAGAACGGTCGCGCCCCAACTACCGAGACGCCAGCAGACGGCACTTCGCGCACCGAGTAGGCGATGTGGTCTTCGCCCAGCACATCGAGGCTGTCGTTAAGCTTCTCGGTGACCTTCTTCTTAGCGAAGCTCTGCCACGCGTCGTGGTTGCCGAGGATCACGGCCTTCTTGACCGAGAGGCTGGCGATCTTCGTCACCATCTCGACGTCCTCGTCGCCCAAATCGCCGACGAACATCGCCAGATCCGGCTGTGTACGTTCGAGATAGGCCGAATCCACCTCCCGCCAGCAGCGGTGGATGTCGCCGATCGCCACCAGACTGGCTGCGTTGTGATGTGCCGAAGGGGTCAAGTCGATCAGGGTAGCCAGCGCCACGGATCAAGTAGCACCACAAACCGGGCGAAATGTAATCGCCGCGCTGGCTCGGGAAAAAACACGGCACCGAACAGCGAAGGGCAAGCACCGATGCTCGGCGCTCGGTCACGCCTCAAGCAAGCCGTGACGAATCAACTTCTCGCGGTAGGTCGTGCGCGGCACGCCAAACAGCTCGGCGGCACGCGTCAGGTTGCCGTTAGCCTCTGTGTAGGTGCGCTGCAAAACGGCCTTCTCTTGCGCTTCGAGTCGCTCCTTCCACGTCGCCTCATCGTCAGTTTTGGGCGGCGTCGCCGCCAAACCCATCGTTTGGTAAGCCTCGGTTGCCGGTGCCGGTTTGGGGTCCGGCCGATCTAGATCGAGATCAACAATGCGAATGTCCTTGCCGCCAGCCCGCAACGCAGCGCCCTTGATGACGTGTCGCAACTCGCGGATATTGCCGGGCCAGCGATGAGAGTTGAGCCGCTCACTCGCGGCGGCGGACAGTTCAGGAACCTTGGCATAGCCAAGTTCCTCGGCAGCTTCCGCCAAGAAGCGCGCCGCCAAGCGCGGTAAGTCCTCACTGCGCTCGCGTAGCGACGGCAGCACGATCTCAAGCTCGCGCAATCGATAGTAGAGGTCCTGGCGGAACCGCCCCTCGCGCACCATGCGTTCGAGATCCTGGTGAGTCGCCGCGATGATACGCACGTCGACGCGAACCTGGCGGCGTGAACCGATCGACACGACGACACGATCCTGCAATACGCGCAAGATCTTCGCTTGCAGTTCGAGCGCCATATCGCCGATCTCATCGAGCAAGATCGTGCCACCATGCGCCTCTTCGAAGTGGCCGCGACGCGCTTGCATAGCGCCGGTAAACGAGCCCTTCTCATGGCCAAAGAGCATGCTCTCCATCAACTGCTCAGGAATGGCCGCACAGTTGACAGGCACGAACGGCCCCTTGTCGCGCTTTGACAACTCATGCAACGCGCGCGCGACGACTTCCTTGCCGGTGCCCGTCTCGCCGCGCAACAACACGGTGTAGTCGGCCGGCGCATACAGCTTGACACGTTGGGTGAACTCGGCACACGCGGCGCTCTTGGTCGCTAATGCCCAGTGTTCGACGTCGCCCTGGTCGCGGTCGAGCAGGCTGTGCACGAGCACGCGGTTGCCGAGTGCTGTCGCCAACATGCGGGCGCAGAACACGACACGCTGCAGGTCCTCGGCCGACAGCACCGCGCCATCTTGCGTGCAATCGGTGTAGACCACGCCCAGCGTCTTGCCGAGCGACTTGATCGGCAGCGCCACGGCCGCCGAGATGCCTTCGCTACGCACACTGTGGAATGTGCTCGCAACCGGATCTGATGCCGCAATCGGCACGTGCACGACCTGCCCGGAAGAACGCACTTGCTCGATCACCGAGCGGCTGACCCGGAACGCCTTCTCATCTTCGGAGCGACTCAGATAGAACGCGCCGCCCGCTTCATCGATATCGAGTTCGACGTGCACACGATCCGCTCCGGTCGAGCGCAACACGGCAGCCATCGCGGCCTGCACCATCTGGGTCGAGCTCTTCAGACCTTCGAGATGATCCGACATCTCCATGAAGGTCTGATACCACGCCCCGACCGGCGAACCTGGGGACCCGACAAGACTGGCTGGGTCGATGGCTTCCACGACATCACTGGACGCCTCGGCCCGGAAGCGCAACTTAACGAGTGCGGGACCAAGGTTGAGCACGTCGCCGTCGAGGAAGGATTCGAAGCGAGCGCCGACGCTGCCGGTCGCGCATCGGATCGGGAACGGCAGACCAGGTTCGGCGCGCACTCGCAACCGGCCGCGATCGTCGCAGGCGACCTCGAGCACACGGCCCGCGACGCCAGGGAGATCGAGTTCCACAACGCAGCCGGACTTCAGCCCCCCGAGCCAGAAGCTCTGCCCGTCGATTTCGGATTCGCGGGAACCGGAACGGTCGGTGATGTCGAGACAAACAGGCATCGTGAAGTGGGCACCAGGAAAGGGCTCTAGCGAGAGGCATGGGCTTGGGATTTCTCCGCAAGCCACCGCCAAGTCCAGTTTCTGCTA
This sequence comes from uncultured bacterium, assembly GCA_937906475.1. Classification (GTDB taxonomy): domain Bacteria; phylum Planctomycetota; class UBA1135; order UBA1135; family UBA2386. The sequence continues at coordinate 8,834 of CALCZA010000187.1, read as the reverse complement.
GGCTTGTGCTGCCGTCCAGCACCACCTTGGCTCACAGCCAACTTGGCCGGCAACTTCCGGCCGATTGTCTAAGCAATCGGCCAATATTAGTCCTGCCATACCATGGTCGCCATCTCCAGATGTAGGCCAGCCCCGCCTCCGTGTCCGCCCCAATCGCAGTATCCGCCAACATGGCGTGCTTGCACTGTTCGCCCGCGCGAACGGTGTGGCTGCGGCGTGCTGCCCAGAACTCTGCACAAGATTCGGGTGCTTCGATCGAGAAGGTCTACGTCTCCGGCTCGATGGCCGAGGCAGAACACGAATGCGCCATGGGCCGCCTCGCCGCGGGCCCAGGTGTTGTGAAATACGAGCGAACCGCAACCGACACCACCAGCAGTCGCCCGAGTGTGATCTCGCAGTTCGCCGACGGGCAGAACCTCAGCGCCATGGTGGCCCAGCGCGGTGCCATACCAGCCGCCGACGCGCTCGCGACCATCGCATCCGTGGCCCAGACCATCGACCGACTGCACAACCTGCGCACCGCCGAACTGCCGAGTGGCCTGTGCCATTCCGACGTCAAGCCACAGAACATCCTGATGACTGGCGACGGCACGCTGCTGCTCGACTTCGAACACGCGTGCGCAATCGGCACGAGACGCGAAGCAGCATTCACCGGCGGTACCAGCGCCTACTCCGCGCCGGAGGCACACCTTGGCAAGCAACCGAGCGCAGCGTTCGATGTATTTGGGCTCGGCGCGACCCTCGCGTTCTTGCTCGATGGCGGCACCGTACGACGCTTACCGAGGCACCCCGATGTCGACGCGCTGGTCATGGCGTGCTGCGCGACCGAGGCAAGTGATCGACCGACTGCCAGTGAAGTCACGACGCGCTGCAAACGCCTGGTCAACTTGCTTCGTGCTGATCCAGCCGAACAGAACCTGCACGATTGGGCGTGCGGCATCTGCCAACACAAAGCAACGGAACGCAACGACGCACGCAGCACCTTGTGGTCGCGTCGACGTCGCTTGCTCGATCGCTTGCCGGGACTGTTGACACCTACGGACTCACTTCCAAGCGACCCAGAGGGCCTGCAACGCGATTTAGATCTAGCGTTGCGCGTGCTCGCTCGCTTCCCGCGCAATCAACAGTTGTTAGCACGCCGCCAGCGGTTGCTGATAGCCATCCGGACGCTGCTACAATCGTCTGCGGCCACCATTCACCAATGCAACAAAGCGGAGCAATTCGACGAGGCAGTGCGTTGGTTGCGGTCCGCGGAAGCGCTGACCACCACCGCGACAAGTGTTGCCGACGGCTTGGCGCAGATCAGCAAGTTGGAGACGGGCCAGCAACCGAGCGCGTTGCAGCGCGCTCCGATAGAGTTCCTGCAACTGCTCGCGGACCAGACACAAATGGAGCGAGACAAACTGCAGCGGCGTGCGAACGAGATCTCATCGGCCGAACAAGTTTTGGATTTGGCGCGCGCCGAGCAATCGATCGATGTGATGGCAGCCGAATATGGCGGCACTTCGAAGACGGTGGCCCAACGTCGCGACCAACTGCATCGACTGAGCTTCTACCTTGACCGGATTGCCCGTTCAGAAACGAAGGTCGAGCACGTCGGACCACTGTGGAATCAGGAAGAGCTAAAGCCACTGAAGTTGCTGGTCGCAGCCGCTAGCAAGGCCATCGACACGAGCGCCCGCCGCGAAACCGCAGGCACCGGTTCGGTCGGACTGCGCAGCCTGCAAGTCACGCTGACCAACATCGCCGACGAGTTCCCCCACTTGGCACAGGTGCCGCCAGCGCTGCAAGCACTGTCGCAAGCGCTCACCCAACTGACAGATCAGGCTTGGCAACAACTGAGCGCCGCCGAACAACGCCTGACGATCGTGCCCGTGCCCGTCCGGCCACTACAACTCGCACTCGGTCGCCTCGACACTTTCCGCATGCTCGAGGCGTTTATCGATCGCACGGACCAACCGCGGAGCGAACTGCTCGACGGCATTGAGCGCCTGCGCATCGGACTAGAACAAGCTCGCTCAGCTCGCGACCGGCTGGCGGAAAACGCCGAGCACGAACTGGCTCGCGGCCACTGGACGACCGGCTTGTTCGACATGGAGCGGGCGGTCGAACGCTTGAACCCCGGCGATGAATCCGAAAGTGTCGAGGCGGATCGCTTACGCGAACGCCTGCAAGCGGCGCGGCGCACCAAGCAGGAAATGGAGACGGCGGTTCGACGCAATGTCGAACTCTCGACCAGCTACACGACACTCGAAGACGATGCGCTGAGCACGTTCGACTCCCGACTGAAGGTGCTACAAGAGCGGCGCGACTGCTTGATGTTCCTCGGCCTGCACGTACAGAACGATCGCAAGGATCTCTATCGCAAGGATCTGCGCGGCGTCGAAATCCAACTGGCCGTCGAACGTGCCGCCGATGCCGAGCGCCGACTCGATGCCCAAGTCGATCCGGTGCAACGACTGCGCCTCGCCCGCAGTACGGTCGAAACCGTTGGCGCAATCAATTCGACATCGGATGCCGGCGTCGAACAATCCGGCCGGCTGGTTCGCATCCAAGAGCACTGGCGCACGGTGGCGGCGCAATGCCAACGAATCGTCGACCTGCTGCAGCAGCAAGAGCAACACAAATTGCACCAACGACGCCGCATGCTAGCTATCGCGGTGTTCGCGATTCTGGCCACGACGACCGCAGTGGGGTTCGCCATCAAGCCGTGGCTGATGAGCGAACCAGAGGTAACAGGCGAGCAGCACACCAACGGACCTGAAGATAGCGGCAAGTAGCGTTCGTTCGTGCCAATGGCAAGAAGCGAGCCTACAGCAACTCATGGTCGTCGCCACGCATCGCCGATACCGACAGTTTGCGTAGATCAAACTCCGCCAGCAGATCCTGCGGCGTGCAGGCAATCTGCGAATCGCGCAACCCGCACAACTTGGCCAGGTAGCCAACGAGATCACCGGCGCTGACTCCACGTTCTCGAAAATGACGAAGCGAGGTATCGCCGTGCCGCTTCGCCAACCGCAAACCATCCTTGCCGATCAACAACGGCACATGCACGAACATCGGCTCGGGTAAACCGAGCGCGCGATACAGCAGTAATTGCCGCGGCGTGCTCGGCAGCAGGTCATCAGCACGCATCACCTCGGACACCGCTTGCGCCGCATCATCGATGACCACCGCCAACTGATAAGCCGGACCACCATCGCGCTTTTGGATCACGAAATCGCCAGCGATCGCGCCGATCTGCGCGCCGCGGAAGCCATCGACGAACGGTACTTCGGATGCGTCGACGCGAAAACGCAACGCGGCTTCGCGGCCGGTCTGCTGCTTGGCATCGTCGAGCGACGTAAACCGACCGCGGCACGTACCCGGATAGATCGGACCATCACTGCCGACCCCGCTAATATCAGCATGGGGCGCACTAGCCGCTTCGTCGACTTCCTTGCGCGTGCAGATGCACGGGTAGGCGAGCCCAAGATCGACCAACCGCTGAGTTGCTGCGCGATATAGCATGCGCCGAGAGCTCTGCACGAACACTTCCCCCTGCCAATCGAGCCCCAACCAGCGAAGATCTTCGATTGCTTGCTCCGTAGCGCCCGCTTTGACCCGCGGACCATCGATGTCTTCGATGCGCAGCAGTAGAGTTCCACCGAGCGAACGCACCGAAAGCCACGCCAACAAAAATGTGCGTGCATTACCAAGGTGCAAGACCCCGGTCGGGCTCGGCGCCAACCTACCCACTACCGTTCCGGATGAAGATCCCATCAGAAGCAGGCCTCGTTCTACGCATCGACGCGAAGGTCTGCCACGTTGAGATCGACGGAGTTCGCAAGCAGTTGCCGCTAGCAGGGAAGTTGTTCGAGCAAAAGACCCACGAAAAGCGCCCACTTGCCGTCGGGGACCACGTGTTGCTCGACCCGACCGGCCAGGTGATCGACAAGGTGCTGCCGCGTAGTTCGCAGCTGCATCGGCGCGCGGCGACCGAGGGCGAACACCAGGCACAGGTGCTGGCAGCCAACATCACGCAGGTCATCGCGGTTGCTAGCGTCAAGTCGCCACCGTTCCAGCCGGAGTTGGTCGACGGCTTGCTCGCGGCCGCGGCGCGCCAAGAAATTCCGGCAACCTTGGTGCTCACCAAGATCGACCTAGCCTTGAAGGCGGCCGACAAGTGGGCGGCGGTGTATCAGCACGCCAACGTGCGCGTGCTGCGCACCTGCACTGTCGAAGGCAAACAGACGACCGAGGCGCTGGAAGAAGTCCGGCAACTGCTTAACGAGAACCAATCGGTCCTGATCGGGTTGTCGGGCGCCGGCAAGTCGACGCTCCTGAACGCCGTGGTTCCTGGCGTGCAGCTTCGAACTGGCAAACTCAACCACATCCAGCAAGGTCGGCACACGACTACGCACACCGAACTGCTGGCATTGCCGGGCGGTGGTCACGTGCTCGACACGCCGGGCGTGCGCAACTTCCACCTGTTTTGTACCGGCTCACAAGAACTGCAGTTCTTGTTTCCAGAGATCGCAGCCAAGCTGCCCGAGTGCGCATACCGCTCGTGTTTGCATGACGGCGAACAAGACTGCGCCGTAACCGCGGCGCTAACAGCCGGCGAGATCGCGGCGACTCGCTACGGGTCGTATTTGCGCATGTTGACCGACGCGCTCGACGACGAGAGCCCCTACCCTAAGAGCTCGCGCTCGCCATCGCGCGGCGGCGGTCGCCGGCGCCCACGCTAATCTGATCATGACACCTCAAGACCCCAGCGACATCATCCAACTCAACGACGACGGCACCTTCACGAAGGAGACGTTGAAGCGTGCGATGAAGGCATTAAAGAAGCGCCTCAAGGTGACTCGCCTCGACGACGAGTCGAGCCTGGGCCACGACGCGATGAGTTCGGGCGGCAGTTCTGGCATCGTTGGCGTGCGACCGCCAACACAATACCCACCTGAGGTGTGGCAGGCACTCGTAGACAAGGGCCGCCTGCGCAGTGATCGCAACGGCGTGCTCGAGATCATCGAGCAGCAGAACAATCCGTAGCGCGCAGGACCGAGCCTGCTCCGCGGCCCGGTCTACTCAGCCTTGCCAGACCAAATACTTGTAGCCCCACGCCACCCACAGCAACAAGAACAGGGCGAGCACGATCCGCCAAAACGGCAACCGCACGATGACGTCGACGAAGGATCGACCGCGCAGCAGACACAGCCACGCGTGCACGCCGGCGAGCACGCCAATCAGCGCTAGCGCCGCACCAAATGGCTGAGTAACGAAGGCGCCGAACACATCGCCGCGCACCAACTGGGTCGCGGCCGTCGTGCAGCCACAGGTTGGACACGGAATGCCGTAGACCGTCGGCCAACCACATGGATCCATGCCCAGTTGTTCGTGCGTACCGTGACCGCGGCCATCCGGCGCAACCGTCGACAGCGACCACATGATCACCACGGCAACGCCGCCGACAATCACCGCCGTCAGACGATCCGCGAATGACGACACCGGCCCTTCGGCCAGGGGGATAGTCCAGGGATTCTTGCGCGACGCGGTCATGCGACGGGCCACGCTAGTCCACTGACGAGCAAACACCAGGGCGCGCCAGCGATTAGCTAGAGCACTATCAACAGCGGCATCGCGTTGCTGGCAAACAGCGGTTGCTGCGCCTGGCTATCCGTCACCAGTTTGGCGGAGCCGAACTGCAAGCCGAGCAGGTTCACGATCGGCGTGGCTTCGTTGACGTTGGCGACTCCGGTGGCCCAAGCACTCTGTAGTCAGACGGTAACGGGGGACGGCGCGCATATCGCAGAATCGGAGTCCGATTTCCGCGGCGTGCTCATCAACCTGGGGCCGTCAGATCGGCGCTTCTAGACGCCGCTATCGACTAGCCGAAGTCGTAGACGTAGGCCATGCTATCCCTCTGCAGGATCGCATAGTCGAGTCCCTTCAAGACCTTTAACTCAGCATGGTCGAGGTCCAGGCCGCGCACCGTCGGTCGCTGCATGACGAAGTACTTACGGCCAGTCACCTTATTGGACTCGTAAGCACCCGGCTCAATCAGGCCGCCCACTTCAAACTGCACCGAGCCGTTGTAGAACGCGCGAATGCGGTTGTGCTTCTTCGTCTCGCTGCTGGCAAGACGGCGAAGCGATTCATCGCCGGCGCAGTCGACGAGTTCGTGCGCGAGGATCAACTCCTTGACGTTGACCATGACGTTGGGCGTCTTGATCACCTCGTTGTTGCGCAGCGATACCAGCGTCGCATCCTGCACCTGCAGGTAGTTGCGCTGGTTATCTTCGAGCACGTTCGACAAGCGTTTGTTCTTGTTCGCGAGGCGGCCCTTGATCAAGAACACTTCGGTTAGGAACAGGTCCTCGACAAACACCGGGTCGGCGATGTTGGAACTCTGGTTGGGGTCTTCGTTCATGCTCTGAATTGGGATTCAAACGTCGCTATCGACGAGCAGACGAACAGCTCCGGCGAGGTAGAACGAACCAACGACCAATCGTGGGCCTGCGTATTCGCGTAGTTTGCGAAGACCCGCCGCCACGTCCGTCGCCACTTCGCTCCGCGCGCCTTGCTCAGTGAGCCACGCGCAAATGGTCGCGGGGTCTTCACCGGGCGTGCCCGTCAGTTCGGTGACAACCACGCTATCGGCTATCGGAAGCACTTCACTCAAGGCCTCTTTCCAACGCTTGCCGGCGGCCAAAGATGTCAGCACGCAGGGCATTTTGCCCGGGTAGCGGCGCTGCATCTCGACAACGACGGCCCGCAGCGAATCCTCGGTGTGGGCCCCATCGAGAATCAACACATGGCCGTCGCGTTCGGTTCGGACTTCGAAGCGGCACGGCAGGTTCGGCCGCGGCACGGGGTCGAGCGGCAGTGCCAGTTCGGGCTGCAGACGGGACAGTGACGCGGCGGCTAGCGCCAGCGCCGGCAATTCAAACGCCTTGGCATCGGGCAAGAAGAACTGCTGGCGCGTGCCGTCGGGCAACGACAACAAACCGCGAGCACCATCGCTGGACCAATCGACATGGTGCACGCCAAAGTCTTCGTCCATCACCAACAGTTCGGCGGCCACTTGCTGAGCGTGGGCGCGAACGACGGCAAGCGCTTCGCCTGTGGTCGCGGTGAGCCCAATGCCACCGGGGCGTATTACAGCGGCCTTCTCAGCGGCGATCGCCGCAATCGTGTCGCCGAGCACATCGGTGTGCTCGAGTTCGATCCGCGTCACGATGGCGGCGTCGACATCGATTGCCGTGGTCGCGTCAAAACGCCCCCCGAGACCCACCTCGTAGATGGCCAGATCGACCTGATCCTGGGCGAAGCATTCAACGGCCGAAACCGTCATCGCCTCGAAGAACGTCGGCGGTTGGTCGCCAGCGAAATCGAGCAAACCGGCGAGCACCGGCTCCAGGCGTTCGACCCGAATCGGCTCGCCCGCAATGCGGATTCGCTCACACAAGGTGATTAGGTGAGGCGAGCTATAGCTGCCAGTTCGCAGGCCTGCCGCGGTTCCAAGAACCTCGAGGAACGCAGCCGTCGTGCCCTTACCTTTGCTGCCGGCGACCTGAATTGCCGGACGAATCGGCACAGCTGCACCCTTACGCCGTAACAACCGCTCGACGCCCGAAAGATCCCACTCACGTTCCTTCGGGCGAAGTCGTTCGTAATCGACCATGCGGTCGAGAAGGGGTGCAAGCCGGTTTGCAGCGGGATCCATGGCGTTTTTTGTAGCGCACCCCCTGTGCCTAAGGGCTGCAAACGGCAACACTACCCACTGGCCCCCTACTCAGGTAACGCATGCGCGCGATCCTTCTGTCAACTATTGCTCTTCTGACCTTCTCTGCCCTCCTGCCCGCTCAACGCGGCCGCCGGGAGAGTCGGGCACCAAAGGAGATGGAGAACTTCACGTTTGAGGACGAGAGGTTCGCGAGCAAATCGGTTGGCAAGAAGATGTCCTTCGGGATCTACCTGCCGAAGGACTACGACGACCAGGCCAACGCCAAGAAGACGCTGCCGTTGATCATCTGGCTGCACGGCATGTTTGAAGACCACATGCGCTTCCACCGCCGCGGCGGCGCAATCGAGCTCGACAAGGCCGTCACCGAAGGCAAGCTGCCGCCGTGCATCTTCGTGACCGCCAACGGTGGTCGTTCGTCGATGTATGTGAATCGCGAAGATGAGAAGTGGGAGGACCTGATCAGCAAGGATCTACTCGACCACATCAGCGCGAACTACCGGGTCAGCAAGGATCGCAACCAGCGCGCGATCATGGGCATCAGCATGGGCGGGATGGGCGCGCTACGCATTGCCTTCAATAATCCGGCGCTGTTTGGTGCTGTTGGCGCGCACAGTTCGGCCGTGTTTGCCGAGGACCCGGAGAACCTGCCGCCGAACTTGAAGAACTATGCGACTCGGCTCGGCCTCGATGAGGTGTTCGGCAACCCGATCAAAAAAGAGCCGTGGGAGAAGGCCAACCCGGTCTGCATCGCCAGCAAGTGCCCACTCGCCGATCTCAAGAAACTGCAGATCTACTTCGATGCTGGCAGCGCCGACCGCTACGGCTTCGCGGACGGCAACGAGTTGCTGCACAAGTGCCTCGAGAAGCGCGAGGTCCAGCACACCTGGCGCCTGATCAAGGGCGGCGGCCACTCCTGGGGCAATCGTTTCCAGCACGAGACGCTGCCATACTCGTTCACGTTTGTCGGCAACATGTTCAAAAAGGCCATCGCGAGCCCCAAGAAGAAGCCCGGCAAGGGCAAAAAAGACCCCAAGTAGCCCCGAGCAGGCTCGGCGCTTGCCCCGAGCAGGCTCGGCGCTTGCCCCGAGCAGGCTCGGCGCTTGCC
>CALCZA010000186.1 GCA_937906475.1 uncultured bacterium | reverse complement strand
GTCGCCGGCAGACCTGTCGCCAGGAATTGGTGGACGTTCGTCGTTGCTCATTGCGCTTCCCCCAGTCGACTATCACCACCCATAGATACAGCCTCGATCTTCGCATACAGGCAACGGTGCAGTTGCGTGCGACCACGCTGCAGATGCTTCTTCACCGCCTCAAAGCCAATGCCAAGTCGCTCCGCGATTTCCTTGCAGTGCAGGCCGTTCTCGTAGTGAAGGTGAATCGAATCGCGCTGCGGCCCAGTCAACCGTTCGAGACAATTACGCAGCGCGCCGATCTTCTCGTCAAACGTGTCACCGCTCAGCCTCTGCACGGCGGTCACGCCGTCACCGATCCGGCTCAGTAGCTCTTCATCGCAGAAGTGCACGCGATTGCGACCGAGTTTGCGGCGGTGATTGAGCACCAGTTTGGCCGCGATGCCGCGCACCCACGGGCCGAACGGCAACTTGCGGTCGTAGCGATCGAGGATCTTCCACGCCGTCAAGAACGTCTCCTGACTCAAATCCTCGACCGCAACGGAGTCACGAACCGAACTCAGTAGGAACGCGCGCACCGAATCGATGTGCTCGCGCATTAGGATCTCGAACAAGTCGCGTGGCTCCACGGGAGGTCTATTGTCGCCTAAGCGGGCTCGCGGGACAGCCCGATCGGAGTTTCCGCAGGCCCTACCAGATTTTTTTCAGCAGCCCGAGGATCTCGCGTAAGTCGTCGACAACGGTCACAAACCACTCGTCGATCTGATCCCACTCAACCAGCTTCTACGGCGCGTCCAGCAGACAGCCGCAGGCCGCATCCCGACCCGAACGGCTGAGGATCCTGGCAACAACCACTCGACTTCCGCAGCACCTATGCCAGCATGACCAGATGCGCACCGCGGCCTACGTCTACACCGGTTGGCACCCGATTGCTGAACGGGACGAGTCGTTTCATCCGGGCTTTACCGAATGGGAGTTGGTGCGAAGTTGCACGCCGAGGTTCGCAGGGCACGCGCAGCCAAAGGTGCCGATGCTTGGCGAATACGACGACCGTGACCCAGTCGCATTCGGCAAGCGCATCGCGCTCGCGCACGAACATGGCGTCGAGGCGTTCGTGTTCGGGGTGTTCTGGTGCCGCGGCAAACGTGTATTCGAAGCCGGACTCGATGATGGCTTCCTCGGCTCGCCACAGGGCGACACGGTTCCATTCGCCTGCATGTGGGCCAACCGCATGCCACGCCGCGTGCTACCGGTAAGACGCAGCGACACCCAGGTCATCGATCCATCGCGAACGGTGCCAAGCGACCAGGACGACTTCGTGCAGTTCGTTGCCATGCTCGCGACCAACTACTTCCACCGGAGCAACTACGTAACCGTCGAAGGTCGGAGCTACCTGTCGATCTACGACTCTACGTTCTTGATCCACGAACTCGGCATTGCCGGCGCGCGCGCTGCGATCTCCGCCGCAAGGCGCTGGCTACGCGACCACGGCCACAAAGACGTTCACCTCGCCGCGATCGAACCAAACGCCGACGTGCTGCCGTTCGTTCGCGAGATCGGATTCGACAGTGTCACGCACTACGTTCTGCTGCCAGACTGGAAGGGCCCGTTCGAACAGGACTACCGCGAATACGCAGAGTTGCGCGCAAGCCAATGGCAATCGTTCGGCGACGCGTCGGGCCTGCCCTACATGCCGGCGGTCGCACCCGGATGGGATGCCAGCCCACGCGGTGCGGACTTTGGCACCAAGCGCCCAGACAAGTATCCGTGGTCGCCGGTGATCACCGGCGAACACCCGGATCTATTTGCGGCCGCGCTGCAACGCGCTCGCGCCTTCCGTTCGCCAGTGTCACTCGACGACCCGCTGGTGCTGATCGCATCGCTCAATGAATGGAGCGAAGGTCATTACCTAGAACCCGATGAACGTTTCGGCATGAGTTGGCTCGAAGCCGTGCAGTGACCTATCGTCTCCCCATGCTCGAACTCGGCTCCCCTGCTCCAGATTTCTCTGTCTCCGACGACGAAGGCAATACTCGCACGCTGAAGGACTTCGCCGGCAAAACGCTCGTCTTGTGGTTCTATCCCAAAGCCGACACGCCTGGTTGAACGGTTGAAGGCCAGGGCTTCCGTGATTTGAAGCCCAAGTTTGATGCGAAGAAAGCGACCGTCTGTGGCGTGTCGTTTGACACCGTCGAAGAGAACCGCGCGTTCAGGGAGAAGTTTGACTTCCCCTATGCGTTGCTGTGCGACACCGACAAACAGCTGGGCATTGCGCTTGGTGCAGCTGCCGATGACAGCGCCAAGAATGCGAAACGCATCACGGTTGTCATCAGTGCGGATGGCTTGATACGTCACGTGTTCGACACCGTGAAGCCTGCCGAGCATCCGCAAGAAGTGCTCGCGGCGATCTAGCACCGCGATGATCTCAGACGAGGCTATTCAGGTCTTGCCATGCCGTGGCGAACTGCGCGCCAGTATTATCCTGCTGTATGGCTACTCGTCACAAGCCTCGGTACACAGCGAAGACGGCAGTGGCGCTGATGCTGAAGTAGCGAACCCCCGCTACTCCTGATCCTGAGGCCCCCACGGATTCGTCGCGCGCCGCTTGCCCGCATGCCGAACGGCATCCTCACCATGGCGATCGCGAATCGCATCCATCGCCTGCAGCAACTTGTCGCGCTGCTGTTGGTTGGCCGATAGTTCGGCTGCAGGTTCTTCAGCAACAAACAGCGACTGCTGCTTCGGCTTGACGATCGCGGCAGGTGCATCGGCGCTAACAAGATCCGCGCCCGTCACACCGAGCAACCGCACCGGCTTCCGCATATCCCACGCGCTCTCCAACAACGCCGTCGCCACGCGGTACAGCTCCAGATCATCGGCCGTTGCCGCGACCTTCTTCTGTCGCGACTTCGTTTCGAATGGCGGGTGCCGCAGCTTCAAACGAATCACCGTCGCGCGTTGCTCGGCACGACGCAGCCTTCGCCCGACCATCTCGGCGAGTTGCAACAAGATGCCTTTGATGTCATCGACCTCGCAGAGGTCTTCGGCGAACGTCATCTCGTGACCAATCGACTTGGCCGCGCGTTCACTGATCACCGGCCGCTCATCGAGCCCGTTCGCCAACACGAACAGGTGCTCGCCGAGGTTGCTGCCAAAGCCCTCGACTAACTGCTCGCGCGAACGCGATTGCACGTCCTTGATCGAACGTAACCCAGCGCGTTCCAACGTCGCGCAAGTCGTCGGCCCAACACCCCACAGACGCGACAACGGCAAGTCCGCGAGGAACTCGCGTTCGGTTCCGGGCTCGACCACCACCAAGCCGTCCGGCTTGTCGACATCACTCGCGACCTTGGCCACATACTTCGACGTCGCGACCCCGACCGACACGCAAAGTTCGGTGCGCTCGAGAACATCGCGCCGAATCCGCTCGGCAATCGTTCGCCCATCGCCAAACAGCGCCCGGCTGCCGGTCACATCCAAGAACGCCTCGTCCAGCGACAGCGGCTCGACCTGGTCGGTGAACTGCTCGAAGACCTCGTGGATTTGCCCAGAAATCGCCGCATACACCTCCATTCGGGGCGTCACGAAGATGCCTTCCGGACACAGCTGGCGGGCCCGGCGGCCGGGCATCGCCGAGTGGACCCCGAACTTCCGGGCCTCGTAACTCGCCGTGCTGACCACCTGCCTGGGGCCATATCCCCCGATAATGACCGGTTTCCCGCGTAATTCGGGCCGATCACGCTGCTCGACGGCCGCGTAAAACGCGTCCATATCGGCATGCAGGATCGTGCGGGGGGCGGAGGCCACAGGCCACATGATACGCGTTCTCCCCGCAAAGCCCGTGGCGGAAGCCCGGCCGGATCGCTACTCTCTGCCGCCCACAATGTTCGAGGACTTCAACGACAAAACCCTGTTGGCCACCGTGAAGGCCGAAGGACTGGCTAAGGAACTCAATGATGAGTCGGTTGCCACCGGCCATCTGATCTACGGGCTGACCGTGGACATGAGCACCTGCCTACACCACATCTTCCTGGACCTGAACGTCGACCCGGACATGTTCTCGGGCTACGTGAAGAGCCTGCCGCGCGAACCAGACGAGCCGGATGGCCCGTGGAACCGTCACTGCAAGACGGTCTTCACCCGTGCCAAAGACGCCGCCCATCAACTTGGCAGCAAGAAGGTCTTGCCGGAGCACATGGCGTTGGCCGTGCTCTCCATCAAGGCTGGCTCGTGCTACGAGACTCTGAAGGAGTTCGCAATCGATCCCGAGTATGTGCAGCAACTGATCCTGCAATCGATGGGACTCGATCCGGAGATGGTTCCGGAGTGGTTCTGAACCAAACTTGGCCTTTGGCCAAGATTGTTTCAGGGGTTGTTTCGGGACCTGCGACTGCGCCTTACTTGCGCAGCGCCAATCGTGCCTTGCGTCGCGCTTCCGCTTCCGAGAAACGCCGCTTCTCGTCATCGGTCATCGGCTCAATCGCCGGCACAGCACGCGGCTTGCGCGTTTCGGGATCGAGCGACACGAACGTCAGGTATGCCGAGACGACGTGCTTACGAGCGCCAGTCGACCGTACTTCCTGCCAACACTTCACGCCGACTTCCATCGACGTGCGGCCGGTGTAGTTGACCGACGCCAACAACACGATCACGCTGCCAACCGACACCGGGTTGTGAAAATCGACATTATCGACACTCGCAGTCACCACTGGCGTGCGCGCATGCCGGCCGGCGCAAACCGCCGCGCAAACGTCGAGCCAGTGCATGACGCGCCCCCCCATGGCGTTGCCCAGTGGGTTGGCGTCATTGGGCATGACGATTTCCGTCATCTCGACGCGGCTTTCTGTGACAGTTCGACTCTCGAGTTCACTCATTACACGAACTGTAGGCCGCGGCGGCGCGTGACCAAGAGCGAACGTCAATCCGCACGCCTTTCGCCGTCACGAAGACGTCCGGCTTAGCGCTTCGGCTGTTTCTTCGGCTGTTTCTGCCAAATCGCCTCGACCGGAACCGGCTTCAACTGCACCGGCGCCACGGCTTCAAACAACTGCGCAACGCCACTGCGCATCGACAGCACGCCGAGGTCCAAATCACCTGCAAACGGCGTGCGGCGCGAGAATCGCCCATTCGCGGTTGCCTTGCCGACCCAGCGGCCGGCGTGGTCGGTCACACGGAAGAACTGCTGCGGCTGCTCGGCGTCACGAATTTCGTACTTCACGACATGTCCCAGCATCTTGCCCCCGGATTCGACCTCCCAGCGCTCGACTTCGACCACTTCGCGGACGGAGTAGTCCTCAGGGATGACGGTCGTGCTGGTTTCACACGATGTCAGCAAGGCGCTGGCCGGCAGTAGGCAGGCCAGAACAAATAAGCAGCGGGGCATTGGTGCGATCAAGAATCTCCTTTGTGGCGCTGACCGCGTTGTATCAGCAGAATACCCTGCCCGCCACTCGCGGGTCTATTCAACATGACGTCGATGAAAGGTGTGCAGCTCACCTCCCCTGGCCAGTATCGGCTGCGGACGGATCTAAAGTTCCCAGAACCTGGCCCGGGCGAGGTGCGACTTAAGGTCGCAGCCGCCGGCATTTGTGGCACCGATGTGCACATCTGCAGCGGTGACCCTTCGATGAACGGGCTGATCGCACCGCCTGTGACACTTGGTCACGAGTTTTGTGGCCACATCGACAAACTCGGTGACGGTGTCGACGAGAAAAAACATCCGCTCGGGACCTACGCGAGCGCCGAGATGCATGAGATCTGCGGCGATTGCCCGGCGTGTCGCGCGGAGGCATTCCACGCATGTGCGACGGCGCGCATTCGCGGCATCAACCTCAACGGCGCGTTCGCCGAATACGTCATCGTATCGGCGGCCAACGTCATCAAGCTTCCCGAAGACCTGCCACTGCAAGTGGCCGCGATTCTCGACCCGCTTGGCAACGCCGTGCACACAACGATGAAGGTGCCAATCGAAAACAAGACTGTCGCGATCATCGGCTTTGGCCCGATCGGCGCGATGTGCGGCGAACTCGCGACGTTCCTCAACGCGAGCCACGTGTTCGTCGTCGATGTGGCCGACAAGGCACTGGCGCGGGCGCGCGCATGGGTCATTCGTCGCGGCCTGACCGACAAGGTCACCATCATCGATGGCCGCGAGAAGCCGGTTGAGACGATCATCGATGCGACCAGGGGTGGCGTCGACGTCACGCTGGAGATCTCTGGCCACCCGGTTGGCATCAACAACGCGATCGCGATGACGCGCCCCGCCGGCAACATCGTCAACCTCGGCTTGCCTAAGGGCGACGCGGTATCGATCGAAGGCTTCAGCAAGAACTTCATCTTCAAGGGCCTGACGATGCACGCGGTGATCGGCCGCGAGATGTTCCGCACCTGGGATCGCATGCTCGACCTGCTGAAGAGAGGCCTCGACATCACCCACTTGGTCACCGCAGAAATGTCGATCGACGACTTCGGCAAGGGCATGGATCGCTTCGGCGCAGGATTGGAGCAGAAGGTCGTGCTCTATCCCCACAAGATGCCGTAGACGAGTTTGCTGGCTCAGGCCTGTGTCGGCACGGGCCCCTGCTACTACAGCGAACGGGGCACGGATGAATCGCTCCGCTTCTTGACGCTGCGTAGCGCGGAACGGCAGTAGCCGAGAGTCTTCGCGAGGATCACGCGCGTCCCTTCAACATGCCGTGCCAGTAGAGCTTGGGCAGCACGTGCTTTTTCAGCATGTACATCGACCACCGTTCCTTCGATTGATCGAACGGGAACGTCTCCTGGAGGTTCTTGTCGTAGTCGAACTCCGCAAGGATCAGTTTGCCGTAATCGGTGACCAACGGGCACGACGTGTAGCCATCGTAGATCGCCGTCGGCTGTTTGCCGTTAATGACCGACAAAACGTTCTCAGCACACGCCGGGGCCTGCTTACGAATCGCGGCGCCGGTCTTGGAAGTAGGCAAACTGCTCGCATCACCCAGCGCGAACACGTTCGGGTATTTGGGGCTCTGCATGGTGCCCTTGTCGACATCACACCAACCACCTTCGTTGGCAAGCGGGCTCTTCTCAATGAAGTCCGGAGCACTCATCGGCGGCGTCACGTGGATCATCGAGAAGGACTTCTCGAAGCGCTGGCTCGGATCGTCGACACGGGCGAACACAGCCACCTGCTGCTCGGGCCGAATCTCGACTAAGTCGTGCAAGTAAGTCGGCGTGATGTTGCGCCGCTTCATCACCGCGTCGAGCGCGTGCTGGTAGCGCGGCACCGCGAAACTCGACCCCATGCCGCAGATGAACTGCACGTCGACGTCTTGGCGCAAACCACGCTTTCTGAAGGTGGACTCCGCGAGATACATGATCTTCTGCGGAGCACCACCGCACTTGATCGGCGTGCTCGGGTGCGTGAATAACGCGGCGCCACTCTTGGTCGCCTGAATCATTGGCCAGGTATGCGCCACAGACTCGTAACTGTAGTTGCTGCAGATGCCGTGCTTGCCGACGTTGCCAGCGAGACCAACCACCTTGTGCCAGTCGAGTTGGATGCCCGGGCAGACCACCAGGAAGTCGTAGGTGATGGCGCCGCCGCTCTCCAGCGCGACGCGATTCGCATCAGGGTCGAGCGCCTTCGCCGCATCGCAGATCCAGGCGACACCTGCCGGAATCAAGTCGCGCTGCTCACGCTCCGTTTCTTCGCGAGTTCCAACACCTCCGCCAACCAACGTCCACAGTGGCTGGTAGTAGTGCTTCGAAGCCGGGTCCAGGATCGCGATACTGTCGCGCGGCAACTTCTTGGCGAGTCGGGCAGCAACCGAAATGCCAGCAGTGCCAGCGCCGACAATGAGCACCTTGTAGCGCGTCTTAATTGGGGGCATGAGATGTTCCTAAACAGAGACAGTGCCTGACTAGAGACGGGAAAGACTCAGGGAGTCATCGGAGACGTGTGTTCCGCCCAACTACTCATGCCGCCACGAACGTTCGCGAGATCACGCAACCCCGCACGCATCAACATGCTGATGGCCGTGCTCGAACGCGCACCTGTGCGGCAAATGACGTAGACCTTGCGGTCACTCGGCACTTCCGCGACACGGTCCACCAATTGGATCAACGGCAGGTGTTGCGCGCCCTCGATGTGGCCATCACTAAACTCGGTCGGTGTACGCACATCGAGCAACGTCACGGGCTCACCGGCAGCCAGCATCTCTTGCAGTTTATCGACGTCGATCGTACCAGAGTTCTGCAACGCATCCGGCGTACCTTGCAGCGAGTCCATGCCAGCTTCGAGGTAGCCGACCACGGCGTCGATACCAATGCGACCAAGTCGAACCGCAGCCTCTTCTTGCTTGCCAGCCTCGGCGATCACGAGGATCGGATCATTGAGATCGAGCATGGCACCCGACCACGTCGCGAAGCTACCGCTAAGAGGCACGTGGATCGCACCACGCACCGAGCCAGCGGCGAAATCATCGCTCTCGCGTGTATCGATGACCTGGGCACCGTCCTTACGTTTCTGCAAGAACTGGTCAGCCGTCAACGAACGTGTGCCGTTGTAGACCGCGACATCGAGCATGCCGCGCTGCTTACGGTTGAGCACTGCGTCGTAGCCAAAGTACTTAGGTGTCTGCGGTTGATCCGCCGTCACACGGGCAATGAAGTCCGCCACCGACATCGGTTTGACCGAACCGTTGTCCTGCTTCTGCTTGCCGATTGTGGTCGAACGCTCGGTGCCAAGACTCTTGCCACACAAAGAACCTGCACCGTGTGCTGGGTAGACAATCGTGTCATCTGGCAACTTCAGCAGTTTGTCGTGCAACGAGTGATACAGCATCGTCGCCAACTCGCCGGCAGTCACGCCAACGGACGCCATCAGGTCCGGACGACCGACATCGCCAACGAACAACGTATCGCCCGTGAAGACTGCGTGTGGCGCGGCGCCGGGCAGCGTCGCGTCATGAAGCACATAGCTAATGCTCTCCGGTGTATGCCCAGGCGTCTCCATCGCCACGACACGGACATCGCCGAACTCAATGACATCACCCTCGGCAACACCCGTGTGTTCGTATTCCGGCGCGCCGGCGCCCATACCCAGATGAATCGTGGCACCACTGCGCTCACGAATCTCGAGATGACCGGAGACGAAGTCGGCGTGGAAGTGGGTCAAGAACACATGCTTGATCTCGACGCCGAGTTCCTTCGCCTTCTCATAGTAGAGGTCGACGTCTCGCTGCGGATCGATCACCGCTGCAGTCTTCGATCGCTCGTCGACAATCAGATACGAAGCGTGCGCGAGACAGCCGAGGAAGAACGAATGCACAACCATGGGGTTCCGTTGGTCAGTCAAGGTGGTGAATAGGAAAGCAGCGGTAATCGAAGTCGACGCACTCGCCATCGATGAACGCATCGACATCGGCCGCGAGCATTATCCGGGGAGGCAATCCGGGTGGTGGATTACCCGACTGCCAGTTCTCAGGTGTGGCGATGCGCAACTGGGCAGAAGGCCGTCGAGCGCAACATGACGTTGGGATTGATCATGGACTTGGCGCGCACCGTGGACGTCTCGCATGCAGAAGAGCGTAGCCGGTGGTGCGATCACGATCTGCACAGATCGCATCGCGCAACGCCACCAAGATCACTCAGGACTTGGCGCGACCGAGACACTCACCAGTGCGGGTATCGACACTGATGCGGGTGCCCTGCTCGATGTGTTCTGCCACCTGGATCTCGTAGCCAGTCTCAAGCTTCGCCGGCTTGTTGCGCGACGTCGCCGAGTTGCCCTTCACGCCCGGAGCCGTCTCCGTGATCGTCAACGCGACCGTCGCCGGCAGTTCCAACCCGATCGGCGAGTCGTTGTAGAATACCGCACGCAGGTCTTCGAGGCCCTCGACCAGGAAGTTGTGCTCCCACGCAATGTCTGTACGACTCAGCGCGAACTGGTCATACGACTCGCTATCCATGAAGTGCGTCACCTCCGCCTCGTCGTAGAGGAACTGCACGGGACGTTTCTCCACGTCGGCCGGCGGGAACATCTCGTTGGCGCGGAAGTTCTTGTCGAGGCGTTGCCCGGTCTTCAAGTTCCGGATGCGAACGCGATAGATCATGTTGCCAGCACGCGCTCCGCCGGATGCCGCATGCGTCGTCTCGACGATGTGCGGGCCGCCTTCGAAGTCGATGATGACACCTTTCTTTAGCTCACTGCTCGAGTACATCGCGCGGAAAGTTAGATAGTCGGACGGCTCACGAACAGGGGCAACCGAATGAATCCTCGCCTCCTTACCGCTGACCGAGTTTCTTTCGCGAGGCAACCACCAAATGGGTGGCACGTTCTGATCGCACATGGCGAGCTCACTCTGGGATCCAACAAGGCAGGAAATTGCGCTTGGGTGGTGGAAGTTGTCTTAAGAAGAGGGAGTCACTCCCCAAGCATGCAGCAACTCTGAAAGACCCAACGGTGACCAGGGAATCTGGCCATAACTTCACCGGATCTCCGCTACGCCCCACGGCAATTGCTTCTGTGCGAACGAGTTGCTGGCACTCGCGCGGCCAAACGGGTACCTACTTCCGGCCTATGTTCGACAACGTCAAGGAACGCCTCCAGCAGGAACTCAGCGACATCCGAGAAGCCGGCCTGTGGAAAGAAGAGCGTGTGCTGCAAAGCCCGCAGGGCGCCATGATCCGCGCCAACGGTAAGGACGTGCTGTGCCTGTGCGCCAACAACTACCTTGGCCTAGCGGCCGACACCGATTTGCGCAACGCCGCCAAGACGGCGATCGACGCCAACGGCCTCGGCCTGGCGAGCGTTCGCTTCATCTGCGGCACGCAAGAACCGCACAAGGTGCTCGAGCAGAAGATCAGTTCGTTCCTCAGCCTTGAGGACACGATCCTCTACTCGTCGTGCTGGGACGCGAACGGCGGGCTGTTTGAGATCCTGATGGGCCCCGACGATGCGATCATCAGCGACTCGCTCAACCACGCGTCGATCATCGATGGCATCCGCCTGACCAAGTCGCGGCGCATGCGCTACGCCAACAACAACATGTCGGAGTTGGAGCAGCACCTGAAGGATTCTCAGGACTGCCGTAACCGTATGATCGTGACCGACGGCGTGTTCTCGATGGATGGCTTCATCGCGGACCTGCCGGCCATCTGCGAACTCGCGGACAAGTACAAGGCGATGGTCGTCGTCGATGACAGCCACGCTTCGGGTTTCTTCGGCCCGACTGGCCGCGGCACGCCCGAATACCACGGCGTGCAAGATCGCGTCGACATCGTCAACTCGACCTTTGGCAAAGCGCTCGGCGGTGCCTCGGGGGGCTTTACCGCTGGCCCGAAGGAAGTCGTCGACTTGCTGCGCAATCGCGCGCGCCCTTACCTGTTCTCCAACACGTTGGCGCCGCCCATCGTCGGCGCAACCATCGCGTGCATCGACAAGCTGTCGTCCACAACCGCACTGCGCGACAAGCTCGAGAGCAACACCAAGTTCTTCCGCGAAGCGATGACGGCTGCTGGCTTTGACATCGTGCCTGGCGATCACCCGATCTGCCCGATCATGCTCGGCGATGCCAAGCTCGCCGTGACGATGGCGTCGCGGATGATGGACGAAGGCGTCTACGTCATCGGCTTCTGCTACCCGGTCGTGCCAAAGGGCAAGGCGCGCATTCGCGTGCAAATCAGCGCCGCGCACGAAATCAGCCAACTAGAGACCGCCGTCGCGGCGTTCAAGAAGGTCGGCAAGGACCTAGGTGTCATCAAGTGAAGATCGATCTAGAGAAGCTGCGTAAGTCAGGCCGCATCAGTGCGACGGCATTGGCTCACGGCCGCAAGATGATCGAGCCGGGCACCAAGCTCGAAGACATCCAGTTAGCGGTCGAAACCAAGATCCGCGAAATGGGCGGCGAGCCAGCGTTTCCGGCGCAAACGTCCCGTAACCACATTGCGGCGCACTACTGCTCTCCTCCCGGCGACGCGACCGAGGTCCAGGCAGGCGACATCATCAAGCTCGATTGCGGCACGCACGTCGATGGTTGGGTCACCGACAATGCGACCACCGTCGACCTGCGCGACGGCGAAGACTCGCTGTTGTTGATGTCGAGCAAGATGGCCCTCGAGAACGCCATTGCGTTGATGGGCCCAGGCGTCTCGCTAACCGAGATTGGCCGCACCGTCGAAGCGACGATCACGCAGCTCGGTTTTCAGCCGGTTCGCAACCTGTGCGGCCACGGCGTCGCGCGCTACACGATTCACTGCGCGCCGTCGGTGCCGAACTACGACGACCCAAAGGCGGCGCGTTTGCGCGCCAACCAAACCATCGCGTGCGAACCGTTCGCAAGTGACGGCAAGGGCATGATTGCTGAGGACGGCAAGGGCGAAGTATTCATGCTGCGCCGTGGCGTTCGCGCCAAGGACAGCCTACCGAAAGACATCCTAGAGGCGATGGAGCAGAGCGAACGCCTGCCGTTCGCACGCCGTGACATGGTGCGATGGCTCGGCAGCGACAAGCGCTGTGAAGAAGCCCTCAAGGTGCTTAACAAGAAGAAGTTGATCGATGACTACCCACCGCTCTGCGAAAAGCCAGGGGTGCGCATCGCGCAGTTCGAGCACACGATCTTCATTGGTGAGGATGGCCCCGAGGTCATGACTCGATTCCCTGGGTAGCAACAAACCAGCCATGCGCATCGGCATCGACGCACGCGAAGGCTTCCGCCCTCGACCCCGTGGCATCGGACTCTACGTCCGACACCTAGCACGCGAGTTCACGCAACTCGCGGCCGATGAAGAGTTCCTGCTCTACCACCAACTGACGCTCAAGAGCGACGCAGAGAACCCGTTCGTGCTGGCAGCGAACCAGAAATCGGTGCACACAGACATGCCAGGTGGCCGTTTCCACACGTGGGAACGACTGCAGATGCCGTGGCGCATTCGCCGCGACAAACTCGATGTCTACCACGGCACCTACAACACGCTGCCGCCGCGCTGGCCGGTGTGGCAAGGCCCGCCGATGGTCGTGACCCTGCACGATGTGATCGTGACGTGGTATCCCGACAACCTCGACGATTCCTACATCCAATACGCGCGCAAGGTAACGCAACGCGTCGTGCGCGACGCCGCCGTGATCCTGACGGTCAGTGAATGGAGCAAGCGCGACATCTGCGAACGCTTCGATTGCGACCCGGGCAAGGTGCGCGTCTCCCTCAACGGCCTACACCCCGAAGTGCTCAAAGGTGCTCCCGACGGCGCCGGCGACCGCGCGCGCGAACAACACGCCGAGGGCCGTCCCTACATGTTCGCGATCGGCGCCGGGCTCGAACGCAAGAACACCGGCCGCATGATCGAAGCGTTTGGCCTCGCGCGCGAACGCCAACCAGACCTGCCCCACCTGCTGCTGGTCTCCGGCGTCGGCGACCAAGTCGACCGCTTCAAGGAACGTGCGCAGAAGGCCTCTGTGCTCGAGCACGTTCGGTTCCTGCCCTACCTCAACCAACAAGACTTGATCGCCGTTTACGCCGGCGCCGACTTGTGCATCTACCCGAGCCTGGTCGAAGGCTGGGGCATCCCGGTCACCGAGTCGCTCGCGCTGGGCACGCCGATCATCACCAGCAGCACGTCGGCGATGCCCGAAGCCGGTGGCGACTACGCCCGCTACTTCGATCCCCACGACCTCGACTCGATGGCCACCGCCATCATCGACGCCGTCGACAACTACGTGCCGAACTGGCCGTCGAGGCGCGACGCCGCGGTCGCGAGAGCTCGCAATCTGACGTGGACGAAAACGGCCACCGGCGTTCTGGCGGCCTACCGAGAAGCTGCGGCGCGCGGGTAGAAACCGCGAGCAGATCGACCCCAGACGCCGCCACGCCAGAGACGTGAGCAGGGGTGCCTCTGGTCATGACACAGCACGCACTTCATGGCGTGCGGGCCGCCTCAGGGCCAATCACTTTCCGGGCCAGAACTGCCACGGGGGTGGGCAACCATCCGATCTACGCACCATGTCTGGTTGATCTACATCAAATTGCTTGCGATGATCTCGGCTATGCCCGCAGAAATTCACCTCAAGCTTGGCGAAGGTCGCATCAGCGGATATCTGTCGGCTCTGCTTGGCCTATGTGCCTTCGGCGGCGTCCTCTGCTACCACTTCCCCGAAGCGCTAACCACCGCCGAATTACGAGCGGCCTACGACCCCGAAGTGCTGCGGGAGGTGCTTTACTGGGTGCTGGTCGTTGCCAGCGTTAGCGGTGCGCTCAACTTCTTGTTCGAGCATGGGCGCAAGGCTGCCATCGTTGGCCTTACCTCGTGTTTGGCGGCAGTTGTTTGCGGCGGATCTCGCGTCGAGGCGACGGGCGCACCAGCGAGCCCTCTAGCTATCGGGCTCGACTGGCTAATTCTCGGCCTACTGGTTTCGGCGTTGGTGTTCATCCCCATCGAGAAGGCATGGCCATATCGGCGCAAACAGCCGATCTTGCGCAAGGAGTGGTGGACGGACTTTCAGTACTTCGCCATCAACTCTCTGCTGGTGTCGTACATCCTGCTCGTCACGGTCAAGGCAGTGCCGGTCACCATGACTTGGGCCGTCTCCGACACGCTACAAGCCACCGTTCGATCCTGGCCGTTTGCTGTTCAGTTCATCGCGGCAGTCATCTGTGCAGACTTGGCGCAGTATTGGATGCATCGTTGCTACCACAGCAAGCTCATGTGGAAGATACACGCCGTGCATCACTCGGCTATTGCGATGGACTGGCTGGCAGGATCACGCATCCACTTCGTCGAGATGTTGCTCACGCGTGTGTCGATCCTATCGGTTCTATTCCTGGTCGGATTCTCCGAGGCCCCGATGGAGGCCTACATCGTATTGGTCGGCTTGCAGGCGGTATTCATCCACGCAAACGTCGGCATCAACTTTGGTGTCCTGAACTATCTGGTGGCAACACCACAGTTCCACCAATGGCATCACTCTGATGATCGGGAAGCCGCTGACACCAACTTTGCGGTGCACCTACCCGTGATCGACCTGATATTTGGGACCTTCCGCATACCCAAAGGCCAGTGGCCCAAGTCATTGGGCGTGATCGGGCCGCCGGTGCCCAGTGGCATCGTTCGACAGGCCATCTACCCGTTCCGGAAGAGCTAAGCGAACCCGCGCCGGCTGTGACGACCATCGCCCTCGGCGATGTGGAGTGACCGATGAGTGGCGACTGGTTCGACCGGGTTCGCAGCACAGTGGCGCGATTCGAAGTCGCTAACCAGGGTGTCACCTAAACTTCAGACAGTCAGGCTGAGTAACGGTAGTGCCCGCACACCACCTGAGCGCCTAGCACGCGCCACCTCATGCGCGAATCCAAGGCAGGCGACAATGTGCCTAACTTCTGCCGCACGCCACTAGCCAGCCGCCCTCGGCTTCTGGCAGAGCACGCGACAGCCTTCGCTACGGCACGATCCGCGGTTGCAGACTCGCACCGGGCGCCTACACCTCGTGATACGTCACGAGATGGCGGCACGGGCGTGGCGGGTACAAGAGCATCCGCTCAATTCGCGCCGGCGGCTATAGAACCGCGTGCATCGCGCCGTCTCGCCAAATTAACTTCGGCGAGTAGGCGACGCTATCGCCGAGCAACTGCGACGGGTGACCGTCGAGTTGCTGCAATAGGCGACTCTCAGCGATCGCGGACCCACAAGGGATCAACTGCGATCGCTGATCCAACTGATCAGAAGACCAGCGTGAACATCAGGTCGACGCTCGT
>CALCZA010000185.1 GCA_937906475.1 uncultured bacterium | reverse complement strand
GACCATGCGGTTGCGGAGGTTGCACGCGCATGCAGGCGATCGCCAAGGATCCTCTGGTCGCGAAAGAACGTGTCCTCGGCGCGGGCCTGCTGATGATCGCAGGACTCCTTTTGCCACTGACGTCGTCCGACCTTGCGAACACAAAGGACAACCCGATCTCGCGCACGACATCCACGGCCTCCGGCTTGCGCGGTCTTGATCGGTGGCACAACGACCTTCGCGCCCCGGCTGATTGCAGCGTCTTGCCCCGCAGCGAGAGCGTCGTGTGATCGGGAACGTCGAGAGCGAGCCCCATCAAGTCGAACAGCGAACGCAGGAAGCCCTCGACTTGGCGGAGTAGCAGCCTGAACAGCAGACGTAGTGTGGGCGCCCCTGCGATTGATGCACCAACGCGGAGCGCAGCCGAGGTTGCCGCTGCGAAATCCAGGCGGGTGACCGACCGCGCGCCCACGGTGGCGTTGAAGAAGGAGCCGCCGTGACGATCGCCTAGTGAGCTGCGGCACCAAGCCCTTGCTTGGAAGCTGCACCTCGATTCGAAGCCCGCTAGGACTTCTTCGTGGCCGGCTGTCCGCCAGCCTTCAGACCGTCGATCACAGCCTCGGCGTTGGTAACGGTCGGGTCAAACGTGACGACGATGTCGGGGTTCTGTGCCTCAACTTTGGCACCAGCGACTCCGGGCATCTTGGTCAACATGCCACGCACGGTGGCAGCACAACCGCCTCAAGAAGGGGTCTTCTCAAGCACAAGTTGGATGTCGGTAGTGTTCGCGGCGGGTTGCATCGAGCTGCACCCTGCGAACACCATCAGGAGCGCCGCAGCGCTTGGAATGGTGATTCTGTTCATGGTCAATCTTCGTAACGGGAAAGGCGAGCGAGAACGCTGCGCTGGAGAAGGCAGGCCGAGCGGCGTGCCAAGCCATAGATTGTGGTTATGGGGAAAGAGCTACTTGCGCAGTTTGGCTAGGAACCGTTCCTTGTCTTCCTCGAACTCCTTCACACAGGGCCGGCAGCAGAACTTCACTTCTTGGTTGCCGTAGACTTTGACGACTGGGTCGCCCATCGAGCCAAGCTTGTTGTCGGTCACGATGCAGATGCTGCTGGTGTAGGGGATGACGTCGCCGGAACCGGTTGGGGTGGCGCACGAAGTCGTGAGAGCGAGCAGAGCGATGCCTAGGGCACGCGTGAGGTAGGTCTTCATCATGGGTCTAGAAAGTGAGGACAAGACCGAGGCCGTAACCGTGGTCTGAGTGGTAAGACGCCGAGAAACCAATGCTTTGGCTCATGACGTAATCGAAGCCGGCGATCCATTCGCCGTAGGTGTTGGTGTCGTATTCGACGGAGCCGAAGACCGACACGCGGTCGGTTAGCTGGAATGCCTTGTCCAGGGTGATCCGAAAGTCGCCGCGCGTGTCCACGCTGAGATTCGACATGACCAGGTAGGGAAGCCGGTGGCGCACTCCAGCAAATGAGCGACTGGCTGCACCATTGACGTCGGCATAGCGGAAGCCGAGTTCTGTTGCCCAGTTTTGGTCGAGGTACCTCGACCATCCGACATCAACTTCGATGTCGCGGTCGTGGTGGCTGCCGTGATCGGTGTCTCCAAGCGCGGATGGCAATCCGACATCCCAGCGCGTGAAGAAGTCGTTTCGCCCTTTCATGACCATGGCTCGCCCCATCGTCATGTGGTTTTGAATCGTCGCATCCAAGAACACGTAGGCTGGGTCCAGCAGTCCGGGGGCGATTTGTACTTCGTGTTGCGGGTCTTGAGAGTAGGTGAACACGCGGGCCATACCTGCATCCATGTGGTAGAGCAGGTGGCAGTGGAAGAACCAATCGCCGCCTTCTTCATCGGCAAGCCATTCGATGGTTCGTTTGCCCATCGGTGGCACATCGACAGTGTGCTTCAGCGGGGCGCGTTCACCTTGACCGTTGAGCAACCGGAAGAAGTGACCATGCAGATGCAACGGATGGTGCATCATCGTGTCATTGATCAGTTCGATGCGTAGAACCTCGCCTTTCTTGACTCGGATGGTTGAGTTCTCGCTGAGAGTTTCGTTGTCGAATCCCCACAGGTATCGGCGCATGTCGCCAGTCAGGCGCATCGTCAACTTGCGGATGGTCGCTGGGGCAGCAGCAATGCTGGTGTCGCGTGTGGCGCGAAGCAGCGCGTAGGGGGCAAACGGACGATTGGTCGTCGCCGACTCTTTGGCCCGCTTGGGAATCATGCTGGCAAGTCCGGCCTGCAGCATCTCGTCCATCGAATAGAGATTGGCGCGTGGTGGGTCCGCGACTGCTTGCAGTGGTCCCGTGCCAAGCAGCAGTGATGCGTGGCCGCTGCCGTCCTGCGCGGTAGCGCGAACTTCAACCGTCGATGCATCTGCTGGCATGGCGACGATCACGTCGTAGGTCTCTGCCATGCCGACGAGCAGGCGGCGTACTTCGACGGGCTCGACTCTTTGGCCATCGGAACCGACGATCGTTAAATTGCCGTTGCCAGCGGCGAGGAAGAAATAGGTCGAAGCGCCCGCGTTGACGAAGCGCAACAACACTCGCTCACCTGGCTTGGCCGCCAGCGGCAGCTCTCGCTTCCCGTTGGCCAGGAATGCATCGTAGCTCACGTCCGATAGATCCATCGGAGGCATGCGGTCGCCCTCGCGTTCGAAGTAGTCGCCTAGTGCGCCACGTTGGTAGGCGCCCCAAAGCGATTGCTGCGTACCCTTCTTGATCGAATACCACTCGCTACCGCGCATGAGCCAGCGCATCACAGTGGTGGGGTTTTCGTTGGTCCAGTCGCCAAGAACGACGACATGTTCGCGATCGAATGCAACGTCGGGTTCGCGTGGCTCGATCACGATGGCGCCTTGCACGCCGCGCTGTTCCTGCAAGCCGGTGTGCGAGTGATACCAGTAGGTGCCAGATTGACGCAGTGTGAACGCAAACGTGCGTTCGCCCCCTGGAGGAATGGGGGGCGTCGTCAGATACGGAACGCCATCCTCTTGATTCGGCACGAGCAGGCCGTGCCAATGAATGGAGGTCTCTTCATTCACTAGTCGATTCTTGACCGTGATCTGGACTTTGTCGCCCTCGGTGAATCGCAACACTGGACCAGGAGAACTACCGTTCACCACCAGAACGGGTGTGAGCGTCCCCGCAGGCTGAGCTTCCGTTTCACTGATGATGAGCTCGTAGCGGGCATCTGGTGGCGTCTTCGCGGCTTCAGGCGTGGGCAACCTATCTTGGCCAGCTACACCGGTAGCCAACAATGCAGCTAGCGCGGCAGCCTGAGCTGGCAGCTTGAGCGGCGAAGCGAGTGCGGACTTGATGATCATTATTGGCGTCATGCGGCTGCGACAGCAGTTCACGAGTCTTTTTTGGATTGCCATCTAGCCTTCAGCTCTTCGACTGCTCAGAACAGCACGGGCACGACCAACATGGCGACTAACTCCACGACCATGCAACCGAACGACGGAATCGCCATCAGAACCATCACGTAGACGGAATAATAGATGGTTCAAGCAGCAGTCCGGTCCACCAACCCAAACACCGCACCATCCAGCCAACTCCGGCACATCACACGGCAACGCCATCGCCCGCAAAACCGCCTCGATCGACACAGGATCATAGATCGCGGCCAGCAGACGTCTTGTTCTGCCGCAATATGGACACTGCGACACGTCGACTAAGAACACCCGGCGCAACAGCTAAGCCCTGGTGTAACGACGCCTGATTCCACGTCGCCGGACACTCGGCCGATGTGGCACGGGGTCGCGCTTCGACGAGTTGTCCCCTTCGGCCGACAGCACGTCCTAGCTGACCGAGGGCATCGCGTCGGTCACGTCGACCTCCTCGACACTCTCCCGCCGCGGCACCACCTACGAACGCACGCCCGCAGCCGGCGTCAACACAATGTGCGTCGTGCCATCCTTCCATCTCCGCTTCAGCGCCTAGCACACGCGCCCATCCGGCAATTGTGATAGACGACTCTCCGCGATATCAGCCGCGGCCAACGCAGAACCAACTTCGACCAACCTCTTTCTGGTTAGTGCTGAAAGTTCTATGCCGTCATAGCGGGGTTTCATTCCGGAGCCATTACACTACGCGGGCACCCGACTCCTACCCGGTAACACCACATGCTGCCCCTCGTCCTGTCGCGCCTTGCGCCATTGGCACTCACGAGCATCGCCGCGGCCCTTCCGCAAGGGACCGCAGACTGGTCGTCGTGGCGCGGCCCGCTCGGCAGTGGCAGCGCCCCTGCTGGCAGCCCGCCGACGCACTGGTCGGAGAAGACCAAGGAGGCACCAGCGAAGAACATCGCGTGGAAGGTCGAGATCCCTGGCCTTGGCATTTCATCGCCAATCGTTTGGCAGGATCGCATCTACCTGACCACCGCCATCGCTACAGACCGACCGGGTGCCCCGGACGCTGCACGAGAGCCGCCAGGCCAACGCGCCGTGCCACAACCGAAGGTCGTGCACGAGTTCGCAGTGCTCGCCATTGACCGCCGCGACGGTCGCGTAATCTGGCAGAAGAAACTGGCCGATGCCGTGCCGCACGAAGGCGGTCACCGGACCAACAGCCACGCATCGAGTTCTCCGGTCACCGATGGGGAGCACATCTACGCCAACTTCGGTTCGCGCGGCGTGCACTGCCTCGACATGGCTGGCGAAGTCATCTGGTCGAAGAGTCTCGGGGCAATGCGCACGCGGCGGCAGTACGGCGAGGGCAGTTCGCCGGCCGTATATGGGGATCGGGTCATCGTTACGTGGGACCACGAGGGCGATTCGTTCCTCGTTACGTTCGACAAGCGCACTGGCGAGGAGTTGTGGCGGCAACCGCGCGAGGAAGTCACTAGCTGGTCGACGCCGGTCGTCGTCGAAGTAGATGGTCGCACGCAGGTCGTGGTCAACGCGACCACGGCATCGCGTGGTTACGACCTGCAGTCGGGCGACGTTGTCTGGTCCTTGTCTGGCATGACCGTCAACTGCATTCCGATCCCCATCTACGCAAACGGCATCGCCTATCTAATGAGCGGTTATCGCGGCCAGATGCTGCAAGCCGTGCGGCTCGCCGGCGCGACAGGCGACCTGCAGGGCAGCAAGAACGTGGTATGGAAACACACTCGCAGCACTTCATACGTGCCATCGGCGACACTCCTTAACGGTCGCCTCTATTTTCTGCGCGGCAACTCCGCAGTGCTGTCGTGCCTTGACGCCAAGACGGGCAACGTTCTCTACGAGGGCCAGCGACTGCCGGGTTTGCGGCAAGTCTACTCGTCCCCCATCGGTGCTGATGGCCGTCTCTACGTGACGTCACGCGACGGTGTGACGATCGTGATCGCCGATGGCCCCAAGTTCGAGCAGTTGGCGATCAACCGACTGGACGACGAAGTCGATGCATCACCCGCTGTCATCGACGACAAGATTTATCTGCGCGGGCGGCGATTCCTTTACTGCATCGCACACGACGGCTCTGCGGCTGGGAGTCCTAAGCGCGACGCCAGCGACTCCGACAAAAGCACCGGCAAGAGTTCGGACGAACTCGCCGCCCCGGTCTCTTACCGCCGCATCAGTTCTCTCGGCGACGCAACCGCACGCACGGCGTCCGTATCAATCGGCGACGTCGACGGTGATGGAGACCTCGACCTAGTCGTCGCGAACGGACGCCACTGGCCCGGGCAGAACGAACTCTTCCTCAACGACCTCGCAAACAACGGCAACGGCTCGTTCTCCAAGCAACACCGGCTCGGCACCGAGCCGTCGACGACTTACACCGCTGCGCTCGGCGACATCGACGGCGACGGCGACCTGGATGTCATCGTCGGCAATGACCGTCAGCCGAGCCACGTCATGCGCAACGACGGCAAAGGGCACTTCGTGCGAGGCAAGGATGTCGGCAAGATCTCGAACACGCGAAGTGTGACGCTCGCCGACCTTGACGGCCAGCACGGCCTTGACGTCATCCTGACCAACCGCAACGAGGCCAACCTGATCTGCTTCAACGACGGTAACGGTGGCTTCACCCGATACGGCACGTTCGGCGAAGCGGGACATGCGACCATCAACGTGGCCGCGGCGGATCTCGATGGCGATGGCGACCTCGACATCGCCGTCGCCAACCGCAACCGCCAACAGAACCACATCTACATCAACGATGGCCACGGCGCCTTCGAGCAGACGAAGCCATACGGAACTGGCGTCGACCGAACGCGCGGCATCGCCATCGCCGACTTCGATGGTGATGGCCACCTCGACCTAATCAACGCGAACATCGGCGAGCCTAACGCGATCTACTTCGGTGACGGAACGGGTCACTTCCCCCGATCGCTCACATTCGGCGGTGCCCAGAACAGCTACGCCATCGCGACCGGCGACGTTGACGGCAACGGACGCCTGGACATCATCGCGGCCAACGCCGACGGGCCGAACGCCGTCTACCTACAGCACCGCGACGGCAGCCTGCGCGCCATCCCGTTCGGCGCAATGAACGGTCGGACCTACGGACTCGTCGTCGCCGACTGGAATGGCGACGGCTTACTCGAGATCGCGACCGCCAACTCCGACGGCAAGAACCACCTCTACCAACTCGATCGCCGGTAGCAGCCTGGACCTGAACTCTGGT
>CALCZA010000184.1 GCA_937906475.1 uncultured bacterium | reverse complement strand
TCACACGCTTCTTCTTTCGAGGCCACCCAAAATGCCAAAGATCGAGTCCCAAAAGCAACTTGTGGTCGCGGTTGGGGGCGAGGGAAAGTAGCGATTCTGGGATCCTGGTCAAGTCCACCACAGCGTTTTTCTGTCGGCAGTGCTGGCTGTCCCGGCTCCAGAAGTTGCTAATCGCCTTACGCACGTGAGCTTACATAGATTCGATTATCTTCGGGCAGCTCCTCTTCTGGGGTCCGGGTCGGCTAAGCGCAGCACTTTGGTTAGACCGCAAATATGAGGACAAGTTCGATGGCCGCGCGGCCCCCTTGTCCTAGCTCTCACAGGCCACCAAGAGCGCCACGGAGCGGGCACCTGCATCCTTAAGCAACTTGGCGCATGTGCGCGCGGTCGCTCCGGTCGTAAACACGTCATCGATCAGCAGGACAGACCTGCCACGGATGGCCTCTGGCTCCCTCACCGCAAATGCACCTCGCACGTTGTCTGTCCGTGACAACACCATCGCGTCGCCCTGGGGACGGGTTGCCCGCGTGCGAACCAGAACCCCAGTTGCCGCGCGCAGGCCCAGGCGCTTTGCAATCCCCAGTGCCAGCCATGCTGCCTGGTCAAAGCCGCGCCGCCGCCTGCGCGCCCGGTGCAGAGGCACCGACAAGACCAGCGGCCGACCCGCAGCGCCGCAGATCCGAAACGCATCCGCCATGGCCCGTGCCAACCACCTCCCGGCCGCAGCGTCGCCACCGAGTTTGAAGCGACGGACCAGGCGTCCCGCGGTGCCCACAAAACGATAGGGCGCGATCAACTGGCTTACATGTCGAAGGTGGCGATGATCGCTCTGACATCGCCCCCCATCGGCCGTTGCTGCGCCACAGCGGGCACAACCATCGGGACGGCGCTCGACGAGCCTGCGCCGACAAGGGTCGCACAACACCTCGGCTGCCGTGCCACACGAACTGCAAGCCGGCGGCAAGACCACGTCCAGCAAAGCGCCAGACAATTGGCGCCACGTTCGACGAATGGGGACGAGACGGTCGTTCACACCTGTGGTGGAACGAGCGGCGTGCATTCGGCCCCGAAATAGCAGGGGCAGCCGCGCTCAGCGGATTTCGAGGGCGGCAGCAGGCCCCACGCGCGACCGGTCCCAGGCCCCAGGAGACGTCAAGAGCCAGAAAGCTGCTGGATCTGCCAGGCTCCAAGAACCGGCTGGGCCAGAGAAACCACCGCTAGAAGCCAGATTCCCGAGGGAGACGGAAGCCTCCCGATGCGGCTCTACCCTGCACCTGGGCGGACCTAGCGACCCGGCAGTGCAATCCGGCGAGCGCGGTCAGCCGAGGACTGCTTGGGCTGATTCTGAACACCCAGGGCCGTGCGCACGCTGTGCACATAAGCCTCGACCGTCATGTCCTTCGCGTGCGGCACGCCAAGCGCTTCCCCGATCTCCTTGGTCAGCTCCATATCGTCCTGGAAGGACCACTGCTGACTCTGGAAGAACTCACGCAACAACTTCCGAAAGGCTCGCCGGGAGCTGTACGCGCCAATCGCGTAAACCGCTCCTGCAAACATGATGATGCCCCCGCACGCTAGCAGCGTGGTGAGCTGCATGTCCCACTGCGCGACGATCTGCAGCAAGAAACCCGTGGTCACAAACAAGAAGCCGATAATGACTTGGATGTTGTTGAGCGCAGTGTCCCTCACCTTGAGAAGGCTACGTCCAGCGACACCGAGGGCATCGCGAAGCGCATTACCCGGCTCACGGAAGCGAATCGAGTTCGCCAAGAAGAACACGCCCACCACATTGCAGGTAAGGCCGACGACGGCTAGTTCAGGGGTTTCCATGATGCATAACGACGTGACTGGCACTACCTGCTCCGCCTCGGTCTGACCAGTCCGAGGTCCGCGACAGAATCGTGCCTGCCAGCGCACGCCTAGGCCATAAGGTTAGCTTGGGGCAGCCGGATCTGGCAACACCCAAGGCAAAAGCATGTTACGGGGCACCGAATTGGCCGACAACATCCTAACCGATCAGCCGACAAGTCACTTCCCATGCCAAATCCACCACCGATCGACGACGCATTGCTTGCGCACCTCGGCGAACTCGCCCGGATCAGCCTACCAAAGCAGCGCCAAGCTGAGCTTCGTGGCAAGCTCCAACAGCTGGTCGCCGCATTTTCGTCACTTGGCGAAGCAGATTTCGACATGTGCGACGGTGACTCCGCTAGACAAATAATCACGCCTGACGAACTGCGAGAGGATCGTGCCGAAACGCCGCCTGACGTGAGCGAGGTGTTGGCCAACTCGCCGCAAACAGCCGCCGACTGCTTTGTGGTCGCTCGAGTGGTCGAGCCATGAGCACTCTTCCTCTGACCGCGACGGCACTGAGCCAAGCGATCCGCCAAGGCGACATCACCGCCAGCGACGTCGCCAAGGACTGCCTAGCGCGCATCGCGAGTATTGATGGCAAAGTCTCGGCATTCTGCGAGACCTTTACGCAACGGATCACCGAGCAAGCGGCCGCCCTCGATAACCGCAAACAGGCAGGCGAAGTGCTGGGCGCTTTGGCCGGAGTTCCAATCGCCAGCAAAGACAACCTACTAGTTGCCAACCAGACCATCTCCGCCGGCAGTCGCATGCTGTCGACGTTCCGCGGCCCATTCACCGCCACGTCCCTCGCGCGACTCGAAGACCAGGACGCGATGTTGCTCGGCCGGACCAACATGGACGAGTTCGGCATGGGCTCGACAACCGAGACCTCGGCCTGGCAGAAGACGCGCAATCCGTTCGGCGACA
Source organism: uncultured bacterium (assembly GCA_937906475.1). Taxonomy (GTDB): domain Bacteria; phylum Planctomycetota; class UBA1135; order UBA1135; family UBA2386. Next base: position 3,452 of record CALCZA010000184.1, on the reverse strand, counting down.
ACCTCGTTCCCGGCGGCAGCAGCGGCGGCAGCGCCGTCGCGGTATCGGCAGACATGTGCCCGATTGCGATCGGCAGTGACACCGGCGGCTCGGTGCGACAACCCGCCGCGCTCTGCGGCGTCAGCGGCCTCAAGCCGACCTATGGTCGGGTGCCGCGATATGGCCTGATCGCCTACGCCAGTTCGCTTGATTGCGTCGGCGCGATCGCACGAACCGCCGAAGACTTGGCGCTGTGGCTCGATTGCGCGAGCGGCCAGGACCCGGCCGACGCCACTAGCTTGCCGACACCGCCGACGGTTGCGCAACTACTGCAAGAACGCAGCGATCTGAAGGGAGTTCGCATTGGCGTGCCGCGCGCACTCAACGGCGAAGGCATCGACGAGGAAGTGCTGGCCGCAACACAAGCGACGACCGCACACATGCAAGAACTCGGCGCCACCATCGTCGAATGTGACCTGCCAAGTGCGAAGCACGCCGTACCAGCCTACTACTTACTGGCGACTGCCGAGGCCGCGTCGAACCTCGCGCGCTACGACGGCGTGCACTACGGATGGCGCGCGGCAAACAACGATTCGAGCCGTCAATCGAGTATTGAAACAACGACGCAAACTCGCAGCGAAGGTTTCGGCTCAGAAGTGCAGTTGCGGATTCTGCTCGGCACATTCGCGTCCTCGTATGGCTACAGCGCGCAGTTCTACGACCGCGCGCGCATGGCCAGACGCGCGTTGCAGCACGAGTTCCAAGCGACGTTCAAGCAGTGCGATGCATTGCTGTGTCCAACATCCCCAACGGCTGCGCCACAGCTTGGCGACAGCGAAGACGACCCACTGGCGCGCTACCTTTGGGACGCGTTGACCGTGCCCGCCAGCCTCGCTGGCATCCCAGCGCTATCGATCCCTTGCGGCAACACCAATGACGGCCGCCCTATCGGCGTACAACTGATGGCACCGCACCACCAAGACGGCCGCTTGCTGCAACTGGCTCACGTCTTCCAAGCGCACAGCGAACACCACCTGCGGAGGCCGCAACTATGACCGGCTACACGACGGTCATCGGCCTCGAAGTGCACGTGCAACTCGGCACCGAGAGCAAGCTGTTCTCGCCGGCACCGGTCGCGGCACTGGGCGCCCCCAACACACGCGTGCATCACGTCGACATCGGCTTGCCGGGTGTGCTGCCGCGGCCCAACCTGCGCGCGATCGAATTGGCGACTCGCGCTGCGTTGGCGATCGGCGGCGAGATCCAGCTCTACTCCGAGTTTGCGCGCAAACACTACTTCTACCCAGACCTTCCAAAGGGCTATCAGATCAGTCAATTCGACCTGCCGTTGGCACTCGGCGGCTCGGTTCCGATCGGCACGAACCGCACCTGCCGCATACACAGGCTGCACGTCGAAGAAGACGCTGGCAAGCTCACCCACAGTGCGATTGGTACACTTGTCGACCTCAACCGCGCGGGCGTTGCGTTGGCCGAAATCGTCAGTGAACCTGATATCCGCGACCCGAGAGAAGCACACACGTTCCTGCGCCACCTGCGCGAAGTAATCCGCTTCGCCGGGGTCAGCGACTGCGACATGGAACTCGGATCGATGCGTTGCGATGCCAACATCTCGCTGATGCCTGTCGGCAGCGATACGTTCGGAACCAAGGTCGAACTGAAGAACCTCAACTCGATCAAGATGGTGCAGCGGGCGCTCGAATACGAAGAGCGCCGCCAAACCGCGATGCTTGCTGGTGGCGGCAAAGTGATCTCCGAAACGCGAGGCTGGCACGATGAGATCGGCGAGTCACGCTCGATGCGCAGCAAAGAGAACGCGCCAGACTATCGCTACCTGCCCGATCCGGATCTGCCACCGCTGGTCGTCGACGAAGCGTTCATCGCAGCGCAACGTGCGCAGATCGGCGAACTGCCGCAGCAGCGTCGCGATCGCTACCAAGAAGCGTACGGTCTCAGTGGCCAAGACGTCACCGCGCTCGCCCAAGATCGCAAGGTCGGTGATTACTTTGAAACCGCGGTAGCAGCCGGCGCCGATGCCAAGGCCGCATGCAACTGGCTGATCGAGGACTTACTACCGGCGTTGCGCACCCGACATCTCGACCTCGACACATCGCCGATCACGCCAAGCGCTCTCGCCGAGTTGCTGGCGTTGCTGGCTGACAAGACGCTGACGCAGAAAACCTCGCGCCTCGTGTTCGAACACTTGCTTAGTAGCGTTGTGTCCCCCAAACAGGCCATTGCCGATCTCGGACTTGGTCGCATTGCCGATCCAGCCGAGCTACAGCCACTCGTAAACGAAGCGATCGCTGAAAAACCGGAGGCCGCGCGCGCCGTCGCCGAAGGCAAGGATCGGGCGATCGACGCCCTAAAGGGCCTCGTCATGCGGAAAACGCGCGGCCGGGCGGACCCAGAGGTGCTGGATTCGTTGCTGCGCACGACCATCGCCGGCAATTCCTGATTTCCGGAGCGCACGTTTGGCACGTGATTCGTAGCATCCGCGCTCGTAGCGGGATGAACCCGCACGCAAAGCCTATGATCCGCATCGCAATCGCTGTTCCCCTGCTTCTAGGCCTGTGCAACGCTCAGGACAAAAAACAGGACATCTGGATGACCGACTTCGCCGCCGCCACTGCCAAGGCGAAGGCCGAAAACAAGGACCTGCTAATCGACTTCACCGGATCCGATTGGTGCGGCTGGTGCATCAAACTCGATGCTGAAGTCTTCTCGCATGACGAGTTTCAGCAAGCAGCGCAAAAGAACTTCGTGCTCGTCAAGGTCGACATCCGCCAAGACAAGTCGAACATGACCAAGGAGCTCATCGCACAAAACGATGGCCTGGTCTTCCGCTTCGGGATTAGCAACTTCCCCACTCTGCTGATGATGGATTCGCAGACCAACGTCTACGACATGCTCAGCTACCAGAAGGGCGGTCCCGGCCCGTTCAATGAAGCCATGACCGCGAAGCGAAAGAAGGCGCAAGGCTTCAAGGCTTCATTGGCAATGGCAGCCAAGAAGCAAGGTCTCGAACGCGCCCGCGCCATCGACGACGGCCTCAGTGCGCTGCCGGAATCGATCATGCACCTCAACTTCGAGTTGATGAAGCAAGTCATCACGCTCGATGCCGACGGCGCGGCGGGGATCAAGCCGAAGTACTTCGAGCTCGTCACCAAGATCGAAGAAAGCCGCCTCCTGCAAGCCGCATCCGAAGAGCTGAAGGCCCTGATCATGCCGCACATGGAAAATCGCGAGGGCGAACAAGCTCTCGCAAAGCTCGAGGCGATCATCCAGAAGCCCAAGAACGTGATCCAGCATCAGATGGCGCTGTTCTTCAAAGCCAATGTGATCATGGACGTAACGAAAAACGCCAAGGCCGCGACCGCCGCTCTTGAAGCCGGCAAGGCTCTGGCGCCGAAGTCGCCGATCGCGCAACAGATTGACCAGTTTCTAGCGGCGCT
>CALCZA010000183.1 GCA_937906475.1 uncultured bacterium | reverse complement strand
GAAGGTCCAGACCAAGTCGGCCTCACAATCGCACCCCGCCGTCACCCCGTCAACCGACCTGTTTCCGAGCCAACCACTCCCACCATCCGGGGGAGCCCGCGCCACCGCCAACTGCGGCGCCTCGAATGGCAACCGACGCATGCGCATTCTACAACTCAAGGCAGCGCGCGGATGCGCAACGCCGCCGACAGCGAGCATCTTCGCGGTCAGCGAGGACACTAAAATGCACGACGCAAGCCGCGGCCGGTTCCCCGCTGACTTGGCATCGCCATGAAACTCGTTGCCCCATCAAGCAGCCACCTCGCGGCATGCTCACGCGGTCGCCGGTGCCGCACTGAGAAATCACTGGGCAGTGTCAAAAGCCATCGACTTTGCATCGCAAAGATGTAAGGTTGGGGGTGGACACTGAAGCTGCTCATGAACAAACCAATCCTCCCGCCACCAACCGCGGCCGTGCCTATGCGAACCAGCGACGACAAGCGCGCTGCACGTGCGCGCAGGTTCGCGGCGTGGTCACGCGTCTTTGCATGCGTGCTCGCCGCCGTGCTGATCGCAGGCCTCGGCTGCCGACCTCGATGGTCTCCCGATGGCAAGCGGTTGGTCTACGCAGCACGCGAGGGCAAGCAGCACATCATCGCCGAACACGACTTCGAACAAGGCCGGTCACGCACGCTCGTGGAGCTACAGACGGCAGACGGGGCCGCCGACATCATCTGGGACAAAAGCGGCAACCAGTGGGTAGTTGTGTCGGCCGACGGCGGCGATGACAACACCGTCAACATCTTCACTCACGACCAAACAGGCAAACAAAAGGAACGTCACCAAATCAAAGTCGGGGGACGAAACATCGGCTGCCTGCTCCAAGAACCCACGATCGTCGACGGCAACGTCTTCTTGACCGGAAACGCGATCATCCGGGTCGACCTCAAATCCGGCGAAGCCACCAAGCACGCTCGCAGCGGCATCGCTGCGTTCCCCTTGGGTGACGACCTCGGCTACGTCAGCAAGATGGGCAGCCACTGGAGCATCGGCGAGCTCGATCCGAAGACGCTTGAGGCGACGCCGTGGGTCGAGCAGCCCGAGGGCTGTGAATGGCAGATCCTGCCGCACCCGCGATTCAACGATAGCCGCACACGATGTGCAGTCGTCGCCACGCAAGGCCTCCAAGCGCCGCGTGTAGGCCAGAGGGCAAACAAGCTGTCCGCGCTGAAGTGGGCCATCCTAATCTTGGAGCAAAATGAGTTAATCTCGACCATCGAGCTTGAGGGCGAGCTGTCGGCGGGCCCGATCGCCTGGATTGACGAAGTCACGATCTGTGCAACGGTGATGCGTCCAGGAAAAGTGTTCGACACCTTTGCGATGATAGAGACCGACTTCAGCGGCAACGTGAGACGTGAGACCGCGATCCTGAAGGTGCCTGTAGACGAGAAGATGGTGAAAAACGGGGGCTTCGCCTACGCACTCAACATGCCCTTCTTCATGCAGCCAGCCCCATCGCCTGACGGCAAGATCATCGCATTCACGACCGCCAAGCTTCCAAGGCTGTCAGCCGACCGCGCCGGGCTGTTATTGCTCCATCGCAATAAGCAGCGCTCGGTCGAGCGCCTCAAGTTCGGCTCTTCAGACAAATAGTCCAGGAGAACGGAGCGGCGGACTTGAGATACAGACCATTCCCCGGCGTTGGTGCGTGAATCCAAAACCGGCAAGACCGTGGCCGCAAGCATCCGAAATCACATTCGGATGGCGTAAGATGCCGGCATTCCAAGTTCGGTCATTCGGTTGAATATGCTGCAAGCAAGTCGAGCCTCGACCGACTGCCCCATCGCCCGCAGCACTCGCTCAATCGAGTCCGGATCCTGGATCGCGGCCAGTAGCCGCCTGGTTCCTCCGCAGCGCGGGCACGTCAAGACGTCCACGCCAAACGCCCACAGCACGTAACGTTGCCCACGGGTAGTAGCGAAGGCCACCCCGACGCCGCTTGCCGGGACGATGCGGCAAACGCTGCCGCTGCACACGTTTCCCACCGGACTCCGCGGCAACTTCCTCGGCAGGGGCGGCCTACTTCACTCCCACGCGAAGCGCGCGACCAAGCTCAGGTGGTCACTTGGATACTGCCATGACGGCAAGCGCTCTGGCTCGACCTCATCGCCTCCAGGGATCGCGAGGCATGTGACCGGCCGCAGCGCAGACGGCGTGTACCAGATGTAGTCGATCGTGCGCTTCTTCTCTTCGCCGAGTTGGTACTTCCACGTCGTCCACGGCAGGTCCCGGCCGAGGAGTGATGCGTGGGCATCGGCCAGCGGATGCGCGCGCATCAGGGCACACGCGTCCGAAGACGGTATATCGTTGAAGTCTCCCGCGATGATCACCGGAGAATCGCTCGCGACCGCAGCCAACAACTGCCGGACCTGTTCGCGGCGGATCGCTTCGTGGCCGACCTTAGCCTTGAGGTGCGTGGTCGCGACCTGCAGGCGGCGGCCGCTGTGCTTCTGCAACAGGTCTGCGACGATCGCGATCTGCGACCAGGATGCCTCACCCGCCGATGGTGCCTGGTAGGCGACACGTCGGATGGACACGACCTCGAAGCGATCTTGTCGGACGAACAAGCAACACCCATCGCTGCCGCTGCCTTTTGGTTCGAAGTGGCCTTGGTAGCCCTGCTCCGTCAGCGGTTGCAGCAGGTCGTGTGGATGATCGACCTCCTGCAAGCAGATTACATCCGCTGGCTCTGGCAGACCGTCATGCAAGAGCTGCAGGATCCGTCCGCAACGGCCCGGCCACGCGAGGCACTCGCCGCTCGCCGCCCCCGACTTCTGCGCGGTCTTGGTTGCCCAGTCAGCCAAGATGTTCCACTGCACAACGGTCAGGTCCGCTGCGGAGTCGGTATCCCCCACAAGTCTGCGCGTGAGGTCTTGGGGCTGGTTGGCCATCGACCCCACCATAGCCAACAATGGAACTGCCTCGCCAGCCTACGGATCACCATCCAGCGAGAAGGTAGCTGAGTCTAGGTAATTCAAGCAGCGGTCCGCAGCGCCAACTCAAACACCCCACCTTTGTCCCCTGCGAGAATCCGCACCCGCCCGCGGGCGCGGCTTGCCGAGGCGCGCTGCGGCACGTTCGTAGTGAGCCGAAACCGCCCGCACCAGGATGCGACGCACGGCAACCAACGCGGCCGGATCGTGCGCGCACACAAACCGCACCCGATACGGCAAGAACTCGTCAGGAGCCGCAATTGTCTATTCCGGCCTGGCCGGCACCACGCTCCTGAGGATCGGAGGCGAAGCACCCATGGACTTCTTGGGCTTCTCGGTTGCTGGTCCCGGCGATCTCAATGGTGACGGATTCCTGGACATCCGGGAGGCAAACGGAGGCATTAAGCAATTAAGACTCTAGGTCCGGGCTCTAGTATTACCCCTCGTTGAAAAATGGATCGGGTAGGGCCGGATTTCGGAGCTTTGCGGCGGCCCCGGCACCGGTAACAGGCAGTCCCTTTGGGTCGATGAGGCCGATCTGCACCAGGACGTTCGCCTGGTCCCACAAGATGTGTTCGTACGACACCTTATCCTCCTCGATCCCAACGATGACGACAAAGACCACTTCGACATGTTTGCCGGTCGGCTCGACGCCCGGCAGCATCCAGTCCATCTTGGTCGTGTGTGTAAAAGAGATAATAAGCTCGTCGATAAGACGTTCGCTGCTGTATGTGCGCGAGATGGTCTCGAACTTAACGTCAGGCGGGAAAAACTGGCCGATCAGCCGCTTTGCGTAGAAAGTTCGGACGCTCTCAGGGCCTTGGCCGCCGACCATCGTCGGCACGTTGACGAGGTGCGGATTTGGCGACATCGTCGCCAGAGTCTTGTCCAGGTCGCCTGATAGCTCGGCGTCCATGTGGGCGTTAAAGATAGTGTCGAGCTTTTGCTGCAATTCGGTTTCGGTCACGGTTGGTTCCCCTTTTGGTTGTTTGTTACACGCGCTCATACTGGCTGTGGTCATGGCGGCAAGGCCAAGCACAAACGTGCGTCTGGTAGTATCGTCCATTGCTTTTCCCTATCTCTATATCCCTACGGTCCTGCGATGTCTGGCATTGAAAATGCCATTGGAAAACGGTTTGGGTGTAGGCGGTTCAAAGTGCAGTTCGGACCACCCGAACCCAACCAACCGATTCTCCCACTCCTTCAGCCAGCCGTCAACACACGAGCTGCCCCCCTCCAAACCGGCGTTGGTGCATGAATCAGATCCATGCAAACTGCTTCACTGCAACCAGATAGCTGTTCGGTAAGATGATCTCGGTTGATTTCGTCGACCCCCAAGGAGGAGCCTCGAATCCGAATCGGTCTCACCCCGATCATTCACAATGCGTATCCCGGAATGCACTTGCGAAACATTCATTGGATCAGGGATTGGCCGAGATCAAATAATCAATCCTGTGGTCCGGGCGAAGCTCTCCCGATGATGAGGCCTCCCAAGTGCAAGCAAACCAGGACCTTAGGTCGTGGGTCGAGCCATGCACCAACGCCTCAAATTCTGAGGTCAACAGCATCCGAAGCTACAATTTCTCAATTCGAAACTGGCGGCAAACAGCGCCGCCACATCAAGAGTCCCGATCGGGAATGGTAGTCAGACCGTCGATGGCAACGTCAGCTAGCGTCGGGCTGCTAGATGATATCGCGCAATAGCTGACGCAATCATCAGGACGAAACCCACTAGTCCAGAGGTGTGAATTGCGAATCGGATCTTTTCGCTAGCTAGATCTCTTCTGCCCATCGCAACGCAATCTCGACCAACATCCACCGATGTAAGAGATCACAGGAGGAGCACACCTAGCATCGCGCAAATCGTGCCAGTCTCATTCATAGACACGCAAACCCTCGACAGCATCGGCTCCATGCGAAATCACGGAGCCTAAAGCAGTCACCACATGGCCGTAGATAAGCCAGCATCCTCTAACCACAAATTATTGCGGTAATCTTGAGTGTCTAATTACTGAACTCCGAACGTCACCTCGACAAAGAACAGATCCTCCGATGCTAATCACAACTCCAGCTTTACAGCACAATGTGAAGCATCTAACAGTGCTCGTACTCACCTGCTTGGCCGCTGGCCTGCTCAATGTTTCAGGAGTTGCTCAGACTCCAACATTCGCATGGGGTGAGAACAGCTATGGGCAAGCGACTGTTACCTCAGTTCCTGTAGTCGGACAAACCTACTCCCAGGTTTCAGCCGGTCGCTGGCATAGCGCTGCCTGCCGAAATGATGGCATTGCGGTCGCATGGGGACGCAACGATGCTGGACAATGCAATGTAGTCACTGCGCCAACCGGTGTGGACTACGTCAAGGTCTCTGCTGGCGGATGGCACACACTTGCACTCCGCAGCGATGGAGAAGTTGCGGCATGGGGACGCAACACTGATGGCCAATGCAACGTCCCTGCGCTTCCGACTGGCATGACCTATGTCAAAATATCGGCCGGCGGCTATCACAGCACCGCGTTGCGCAGTGATGGATCCCTGATTGCTTGGGGTCAAAATCACGATGGACAAACCAATGTCCCTGCGCTGCCTACTGGCCTTGTCTACCAAGATGTAGCGACAGGAATGCTGCATTCGATAGCCAACCGTAGCGACGGAGAAGTCATTGCTTGGGGTCGTAACTCAGCAGGTCAGACGAACGTTCCGCCAACGCCGTCGGGTGTAACGAATGTCAAAGTTGCTGCCGGACAATTCCACAGTTTGGCGCTTCGCAGCGATGGTTCCGTAGCTGCTTGGGGATCTAACAGTGATGGTCAAAGCAACGTCCCAACACTCCCAACCGGCCTTACCTACACCCAAATATCTGGTGGTGCTGCCCATAGCGTGGCTCTGTGTAGCGACGGCTCAATTCATGCATGGGGTCGTAACTGGGAGGGACAGTGCAACATCACCACTGGCCGCACTTACATCGAAGTAGAAGCCGGTGGCAATCACACAATTGCCCGCGGTAACTCGATAACCGCCTCCACCCAACCCTTTGGCAGCGGTTGCCCAGCCGCAAACCCACTTACACTGAGCAGCAGCCTGCCACTCCTCGGGTCTTCTTGGGTCTTGAGCACGTCGGCCGTAGAACTCACTGCCTCGCTGTCCGTCTTCTGGATTGGCGACAGCGCCGTAGTTCCTGGCTATGACCTAGGTTACATTGGAGCTGCAGGCTGCCTGGCTTACACAAACGCGAATCTCTACGTGGCCGCCGAGCCGGCTTCGGCTGGAGCCAGCCACCATGCGATCCAGATTCCGAACGATCTGTCACTGGTAGGAATCCACCTGACGGCGCAAGCGTCGGCCCAATCATCAACAACATTGGTCGGATTCACGACGTCAAATGGCTTGACAGTAACGCTGGGGTATTGAGAAACCTCAACCCGCTGGAATGACACCTTCCAGTAGATCGATATCGATCAACCGACACGGCAATTCCAGCGCTGGAGCTAAGCAGCGACGAGTCCAGCGAGGCAGCCCATGCCTCCTGAACTAGTCATTAAGATTGGTTCTCCTGCAGCAGCTGCAGGAGAACAAGCACCGAACATCGATGCGCAATTAGCTTGCGATGCCATCTCAGGATGGTGTCCGGCGTGACGATCGTCGCGATTTGTCGAGCAGTCGTCGGCCGAGTGGCTTGCCCTTGACCGCGAGGCGCCGGCGCTGGTCGTCAGTCAGACGCGGCCGCTTGTTGCCTTGGCGTTTGCGGAAGACGCGGCTCTCCTCCAGCAGGTAGGCGATCAGTCGAGACTGATCACGGTTGACGAAGCCCGCGAACGTGATGAGGAGCAGCTTCAGTGGCAGATCGGCGGCCATATGGGCCGATTATCGGCTCTGGAGCGCCCGTCGTAACTGCCCCTGGGGCAGCGCGATCCAATTTCCGGATGGTTGACGGGGTGACGGCGGGGTGCGATTGTGAGGCCGACTTGGTCTGGACCTTC
>CALCZA010000182.1 GCA_937906475.1 uncultured bacterium | reverse complement strand
TCAACACTAAACACAACACGAACTCGTGTCTCACTCATGTTGGCACGGAGGGGGCCGCATGCGACGAGATCGCAACTCTAGCCGAGATTCGCAGAGCGCAACTCAGAGCTACCAACAACGTCCGATCCCTAACGCCGCCAAAACGGCTTCGCCAACAAGTCCGCGATCGCACGATTGATCGACTCGACCCCGTAGAACTTCGCGCTGGCTATACCCGCTCGGACCGCCGCATCACTGCGCAGGGACAAGATACACACGTTGCTCACGCACAAGGTTGCGGTCACTCAGGGGGTCACCGGGGACCATTGACCAAACAAGCCCCCCGACGTGCTTGATCCACACCTCATTATTTGCGTGATCTTGCCAAATCACGCTACCCGTCGGATCCGCCATCACATCCAAAATGCTATTCCCTGTATTCGAGAAATTGCGTATCACCCCCTCAGCGACGCCCGTCGCTGGATTGACGCCATACCCAGATTCGACGCGACCGGCCACTGACGTGCTGCCCGACCAAGGAACACTAATCAGGAAAGTATCCGTCGGACGATACCCATTATGAATCCTGAATCGAAGCTCACTCGACGGCAGACTCACTCCCGGGAACGTCAGTTTATACCGCCCATTCTTGGCGATTGTAAAACAGCGCATCATCGGAAGTTGCGAACTTTCACTTGGCGGGCCAAGTGTGTGCTCCCCAATCTCTACATTGCTCAGGCTAAGGCGCCCCAAGCGCAGCGGGATCAAGCTGAGACTGTTTTGAGATGCCGGGACATCAACGCGAATATCGTCTATGCCATAGAAAACATCCGGAGTTGATACATGAGTATCTACAGGCGAAATGTGCTGCCATGACGACAAGCCATATGTATAAAATACATTATCTACAACAAGGTAGTTTCCAACTGGGCCCCAGTAGCCGTAGGGATCCCAGATCGCACCTGGCAGCGACCAATAACGATACTTGCCGCCACCGACAGCGAGTGGGTAACCATCGAAATACGGCGGAGGAGTGATGAATCCAGCGTGCGAATTAATCAACCGCCAACCTGGGTTCCGAGCACCGCCCAAGCCTATACTTTCCGAATAAAGATCCGAGGAATCGAATACACCACCACCATACACAAACGATCCCGAAGGAGTTATTGTTGAGCCATAGTACGGATAGTTCACGGCAGTGATGTCAGATATATCCAAATGATAGTGATAGCTAGCAAGACCGGTGCATCGGACCTCGACCGGACTAGTCGCATTGTTCATGCTGGTTCCAATCAACAGTGTGCCGGACATGGCCGCCGGTCCCAAGGTACTGCCCTGAAAGTCCCGCCCATCGTTGTCAGCAACAACCCAGTCAATGTACTGAGCTTTCATCACCCTGTTCTGATAGCCACCAAGATTGTTCTTCCACACCATATTGCGCCGCATGAAGAACACAAACTCTTGCTGAGGAGTAGTATACCTCTCAAGGTAGCGCAACCCGCCGGTGTTGCCTGCCTCGTCAAGCACGACATGGTCGGTCACGATCCCCTGAGTCGCATTGCTATGCCCAGTATTATCATCGAATTGACGAACTACAATATATACGGGTTCAACCGACGCGTTGCGAGAATCGCCAAAGCACTGGGCCGCAAAACTATTCCATAGACCGCGACCCGAACAATCACTGCCAACGTTATTGACAATCGTATTATCCGGATTAGTTAACCAGAAGCCGGAGGCAAACCGGTCGTGCACCTTGATTCGGCCTGCGACTCCCGGATCCCGAACCTTCATAGCAGAGCAATTTTCGATTATGTTACGCTGCTCAGACCCGTCCTCCATAAAGAACGCATGGCCTTTGATATCAACCGCATAAACGCTGTCGACCTTGACGCCACACGTTGCGTGAATTGTCACGGCTCGATTTTCGCTATCCCAGACAGAGCTATCTTCAAGGTAATGATCTTGTGGATCAGCATCCCCCAGATAGACGCCGCCACCCAGGCCACTAGCACCGACCGAAGTATAGCTCAACATGTGCCAGTGAAAAGGATAGCGCCCCATCGCAAGCCTCTGGCCACACCGTCGAAACTCGACCCCTCGAACTTGCGCAACAGACTGCAACCCCATCACCATCACGTGTGAGCCAAAGCCCTCGTTGACCCAGTCGGCATCGTCCGCCCCCTGAATCACGATGCGTCGCGTCAGATTGACAACCTCAGCTCGTTCATCCAAGACCGTCGCAGTAGAGATACTCGCAGGCGTGAAGGTACCGGGACTCAAACTAACCGCGCTCCCGCCGATCGCAACATCCACTGGGTATTGCAGCAAACCCCACCTAGAGGTCTCTAACCCACTCACCACTGTGACCGCAGACCCGACACTATCATCTGCAAGCGTTAGGATTTCCGTCTCGCCAACACCAAAGAAATCGGTCAGCGAGACCGCGATCCTATCGCCGGCGCGCCAATCAACAGAATCCGCCAACGTCAGCAACAAACTACCCGCGCCCGCATGGGCAGCCAGCTTACTATGCATTCGTTGCGAGGTCGCACCAAACAGCTTGAGGCTACCGCCATTCATCACTCGAAGGGCACGCTGCACCCCATCGTTATTCAACGCGTTATCTTCGACACGCAATTGATGAATCCCCCTTGCCCCAGTCAAAGTGATCGTCGCCAAGCCCTCGTAGGGCTCGCTCTCACTCCCGATCTGCAACGTACCGCCCGGCAACACCTCGATGTAGCTAGCCGTCACACCAACATTCACCGCAGGGTCAGCGATCAGAGTACCCTCGATCCTCAGGTAACCTAGCGCTGCTGTCGCGGCGTCGAGGATGATCGTCTGCCCATCCGGGATTAGCACATTGTCTCCAGCTTGTGGCGGCGCATTGCCAGCCCAAGTCGCGGGATCGGACCATCGCTCCCCCGACTGGCTAGGCTCGACCTGCTCCTCACCGGCCCCACCAGCTGAACATGACGTCAAGATCAAGAGCGCTAAGCTGTTAGCGAGCAGGCACATCCAGCGCCCACGGCGCCCAGCCAAAGGCCGTCTCACAGCCCGATTTAAATCGCTGGCGCAAACGCTGTTGGGTATAATCATGTCGGTCATGCCTCTGGCTATCGCCACCCCCCAGAGGGAACCCTGAGCTAATCGCTCAAGGAAAATGATGATCGCCCGAACGGCCGATACTACCGCCCAATGCGAATCTCAATTTGACACAACTAGGGCGAGCCACGTCCGCAGTGCCGCAGTGCGTAACTGAGGCAAACGACTGCCTCAGAGAGTCCACATGGGCAGCAGAGGCCACTAAGGACCGGAAAAAATGGTGACCAGAACACCTGTGCAATTCACGGTTCCAGGCCAGGCGCTGGGGGCCCCGGTCAGTTCAGGATCAGGAGTTCATGCGCATACTAGAACCCAAGCGAAGACGAACGTATCGATCAACATACCTCATGAATCCCGCCGACGGAACAAGCCGGGATTGCGCCGCACATCGCTCTCGACAAGCATCTACTAGGGTGAGTCGTAAGACCGCCAGTCCAGGACTAGCCAACCCCACTCGCTCGCCCACCCGATGGCGGCGACACACCCAGTGAACACCTTCGCCCACCTAGTCCTGATCGCCTTCGCGCCGGCAGCGAGCCTACTCTTCCGAGTCCTATCCCTCCAATGGGCGGTGTCGATCACGGTTACTGCAGGATTCCTGTTCCTGCCCATCCTCGAGATCCCCGTAAAAGGACTGCCAGATTACACAAAGTCAATCGCTATAAGTGCGGCGATAATTATGGGCTTTGCAGTCAGAGGAAAAAAGCTCCCGCGTATCCCGAAGATTCGCTGGTGGGACATAGCCTTTACCGCGTGGATTTTTGCGTTACCAATCGCCTATATCTTAAACAACTACCCCATCTACAGCGCTGCCTCGGCCCTATTCGCGAACGTCATGCTGTGGGCAGTGCCCTACTGGACTGGGCGCACCTGCTTCAAGTCTGCCGAGTCCGCCAAGATCCTGCTTAACTGCATAGTAATCGCTGGATTGGCATACGTTCCGCTAGCCGCGTGGGAGGTTCGCATGAGCCCACAACTGCACACGCAAGTTTACGGCGAGTTCCAACACTCGTTTGGTCAAATGATGCGTGGTGACGGATTTCGTCCCATCGTATTCACAGAACACGCCTTAGTCCTCGCGCTGTGGTTTGGGACGGTGCTGATCGCCGCCACCTCCCTCAGACAATTAGGAAAAAATGCTCCCAGATGGTCGCATAAAGCTTGGTGGCTTATGCCCGTCTTCATACTAATGATTCCAATGTGCAAGTCATTGGGAGCCACAGTGCTTGGCTTTACGGCAACTGCATCGGTTGCGCTTCGCTCTTGCAGATATGCTCTTCTAATCTTCATCTTGGCAGCGATGTCTTATGTTATGGCCCGCATATTCTTCGATGAGGGTACTTATCAAGCCATATCATCTTTGCTCGATTATCTACCACCAGAGCGGGCGCAGTCCTTCCAGTTTCGCATGGACAACGAGCGCCTACTACTCGCGCGGGCATGGGATCAACCATGGATAGGCTGGGTGAAAGAGGGCTTCCGCAACGTAGCAACTGAAGGCCTCCTACCAGGAGAAGCCAGTGTCAATGTCGTTACCGACAGCATGTGGATCATCGTGTTCGGCACAACGGGATTCATGGGAATATTCACCCTGTATCCCGCCCTGATAGCTGGCGCCACCCGGTGCTACTGGGACGCCTCGGTGCGGCAACTGACCGAATGCAAGGCGCTGTCGGCGATCGTCGCCATCCTGATGCTCGACACGGTTTCAAATGGCTGGTTCGGCCCCGTTGCCACTCTCGCCACGGGGGCCGCGCTGAGCGTAGGTGCGGCCAAGGAACCCAAACCCAACGCCAACAGCTCACCCAAAAAGAACCCAACAAACCCCCTGCGGCCACGCGCATCAAAACAGGCCGCGTTGGGGCGACGCAGCCACGACTTGCCGACCACAAACCTGGCTGGACCTGGCCGGATCAGCCCCCCCTAATATTCGACCAAAGACCAGTTATCATGAGCCCCCAAGTGCCCGCATGACAACTGTAGAGATGGTGGCGTCC
>CALCZA010000181.1 GCA_937906475.1 uncultured bacterium | reverse complement strand
TAGCTAACCCGCCCATCCGAAATTCGCTGAATCGCCCGTGGCACCGCAAATGCAAATCTGAACGTATCTGCATTACGAACTTATGCTTACCCTGACTTGAAGTTTAGCAAATACCTGCTACGGTACCACCGGATTAGCGGCCCTAACAGTAGCCATTGACATCAAACCACGCCCATACCTAGAGATAACCCTGATGCATTTTCTTTCCACAGTACTTGTAAGCGCGGTAGCCCTAACGGCGCAAAGCCCACTGACTACAACCTTCGCCAGCAACAACGGCGGCGGCACTGGGGGCGCCCTTTACTTTGATCTGGAATGCCTTAGCGCAAACGGGATATCGATCACTGACCTTGATCTAAACTTCAGCAGCCAAGCTGGCCAATCAGGGTCAATTGACATCTACATCAAGTCAAACTCTTGGCTCCCGCACACCTCTATAGACTACGAATTGGTAGCCTCCGGCACGGTCGCCTCAGCCGCAGGCCCAAACCTGCCAACCAACGTTGTGTTAAACACACCGCTGGAGCTAGGAAACGGCTGCAAGATGGGCATTGCGATCGTCCAACACGGCCTGAGTTCGCACTACACAACCGCGAACACCTCAACCGTAACGTACGCAACGACGGAGCTAGAACTGTCTGTTGGCGGCGCTTCCAACAGCCCATTCGTCGGGACAGCTTTCAGCCCGCGACTCATCAACACCAGCATCTACTACACCACTAGTGGCGCATGCCCAATCATTCAGTCAATGGCAACGGTAGCGACCGTTGGCGCAGGCTGCGGTGCTGGTGCCTTCACATCATGGGCTTCAATCTATGAGTTGGCTGCTGCCGGCGCACTTGACTTAGCTGGCAAAAAGCTAGTCGGCACCAACACCGGTAACGGCTACGAGATATTGCTCGAAACCGGCCCCGGCATTGCTCTGCCACTAGGCTCATTCAACCTCAACCTTTTTGACGACGAGCAACTGCCAGTCGGCACCCTCGGCATGGTTGTGAGTTCTGACTGCTGGATGGCAATCGGGTCCGGCCCAAGCACCCAGTTCATTACGCCTACGGTCGAACAATTCCTGGTCAGCCCGGCAACCGGAGTCTTCTCATGGACTGACCTCGAACCAGACGCAGTAGGAAGCGGCAGCGTCTACTACCATGAATCTGCAGGAGTTGCGACAGCGTCCTACATGGGCGTCTTCGGCAAAGACACGACGAACCAGAACTTTGTCCAAATCAAGTTCGACACCAATAACAACAACTGGTCGATCGAGTGGGGAGCAGCCCCAGGCAGCCCCGAACCATGGCTAATTGGCTTCACCCCTGCCGGAAGCTCTGCAGACGGTGGCGCTACAGACCTCTCAACGCTTGAAGGCGTCGCATCGATCTACGACTTACAAGATCCCGGCGCCCTGGACCTAGCTAACCAAAAGCTCTCCGCCGGAAGAACCGGCAACGGCTACAACCTGTCGCTTGACCCCGGAACCGGCTTCACTGTTCCAGCCGGAGCCGTGAACCTAAACATGACCGACGACGAGGTCCGCCCTGTCGGCACACTCGGGATGTATATCGGCGAGAATGGCTGGATGGCCATGGGTCCGGGCAACGACCCGACCTGGGACGTAGACCCGACGACACTCCTGTCAAACCCCTCAACAGCCGTTTACTCATGGACCGATCTTGAGGCGGACGCAACTGGCAGTGGCGGCATCTACTACTCCGAGGCCAACGGCATCGCGACAGCAACCTACGACGGCGTTTATGGCTGGGGAGACACTCTCGCCAACTACTTCCAAATCCAGATCAACACCAATACAAACGATTGGTCGATCGAATGGGGACTAGTCCCCGGCGATTCATGGGACTGGCTGGTTGGCTATAGCTATGGTGGATCCATTACAGATCCTGGCATGACCGACATCTCAGCCTCGCCCGCGCTATTGCCACAGATCGTTGACCCCGCACTGACGACACCCAGTGACGTCGGAACGGCTGGACTATCGCTTGTCTCGGTTAACCGCCCAGTTCAAGGAATGGTCAACTATAGCTTCGATGTAACGACTCACGGCATCCCATCGACCGCGCTTTCGCACCTTGGCATGATCGGCCTCAGCAACCCAAATCTCGACCTGTCGATAATTGGTATACCTGGCTGCTTCCAGTACTCGAGTGGCGACGCTCTCAGCTTCTCGATCATTTCGCAACCGACTTCTTCGCTGAACTGGACTGGATTGACGATTCCGCCGGGCCCCGTGTCCCTTAGCGGCTTCAAGTTCTACTTGCAGTCCGCGATCTTCGGCACGGCTGAAAACACGTTCTTCAATCTTGGCGCCCTGACCAGCAATGGCCTGGAGTGCACGATCGGCAACTTCTAGTGGCCACTCAGTGATCGCTCAATTACGAGCGATCACTTGAGCCCATTCATGGCGCTCTTGATCCTAGGACCGACCTGAAAGGACGCGGTCCAGGCGACATTCGCCGCAAGCTCGACGCGGAATCCGAAGCGCAGTTCGAGCAACAGTTGCCCGCCGTCACTCGGGTCGGCACCGGCATCCGCATCAGCAGGATCCGCATCCTCGGGCCACTTGCCCATCTGCCGCAGCGTGGCAGCCGCACACGGTTGCGCACGCGGTGCACCAGCAGGGCAACATCCGCGTCCGGGACCTGTGCGTGCTCGCACCACTCCACCGCACCAAGATCTGACTCGTGCGAGTACACGCCATCCAACCAGATCACGTGGAAGTGAACGTTCAGCCTCAGCCCCGAAGCAGCGTCTTGTGGATTGCTGGCAGCGCTGTGGGCCTCTGCCTAGGCCTGTGGCTAGCGGTGCGACGCGGCTGATAGCGTCCTGCGCCAGCAACCAACCTACTCATCGCCAGGCCGCACGGTCCGGCCCGCGCGCAGATCACGCCCGACTCGTTCGAAGACGCTGCGATCAGCCTGCTGCTGATCCGGGCTTCGTTTTGCGGCGCTGGCGAGGGGCACCGCGAGGCGGTGGTTGCCTTGCAACTTGGCGCGGTGTCGCTCCAAGAACGCCCAATAGAGCGAGCGGATCGGGCAATCCTTCTTCGGGTTGAAGGCACAGCTTGGACAGTAGTCGCCCATTCGATCGATGTAGGCCGCACCGGCGATGTAGGGCTTGGTTGTCATCAGGTCGCCCACCGCGAAGGTGCCCATGCCGAGCACGTTGGGTTCGACCACCCAGTCGAAGGCATCGGTGTAGGCCACCCAAAACCAGTCGGTAAGTTCGCGCGGCGATACGTCGAGCAAGGTCGCGATGTTGGAGAGCACCATGAGGCGCGTGATGTGATGGCCGTAGCCCTCACGCCAAACATCAGCAACGACGCGGTCGAGGCACGAAAGCCCCGACTCAGTGCCCCAGAATGCGGGCGGCAACGCGCCGTGCATGTCGAGATAGTTGGGTTCGGCTTGGGCCGCAGCATTCGGAAGTTTCCTTAGCCCATCGGTTGCGTCGTGCACGTGATGCACGAACTCGCGCCAGCCAAGAACCTGACGCACAAAGCCTTCGGTACTCGCAAGCGGCAGCTCCATCTCAAGCACGTCGGCGAGCACATCCACAGGTAACAGTCGGTGCAGGTGTAACAGCGCCGAGATGCGGGTGTGAAACAGTGACGACGACTCTGCCGACATCGCGTCTTGGAAGGGACCGAAGTCGCGCAAGCACTCGGCGCGCGCCCATTGCCAGAGACGCTCGGCATCCGCCTTGGTGGCGGGCAGACTCTCGCCGTCGAGTTGGCCAGGATGATCTGCGAAGCGCGTCGCGACTAGCGCCAGGACTTCTTCGGTTACTGGATCCGGGCACAACACGGGCGGCTCGGGTGCGGCCGGCTCACCCTGCCACGCCCGACGGTTGTCAGCGTCGAAGCTGTATTTGCCCCCCGCCGGCGAGCCATCCTCCATCAGGATGCCGGAGTCCTGGCGAACACGGCGATAGAACCGGTCCATGCGCCACGGCGCTCCGCGCGGATGCGACGCGTCAAACTGCGTTCGTGTCGTCAGCCAACCATCGTGCGGGGTCCACTCGATGGCGCCACTCCGTGCTAGCGGTTTGAGGTCAACGCGCAGTTCACGTTCCGCCGGCACCATGCACCGCAGGGGACCGAGTTGTTGCGCAATCGGCGCCAAGGCCTGCGCGTAGGAATCGGCAGTCACGACGTGGCGAACGGCAACGCCTCGCTCTGCCTGCTCGAGCGCGAACTGGCGCATGTTCGCGAGGATGAGCGCAAGCTTTTGCTTGTGATACGGCCGCAGCGATGCTTTCGCCGTGCTCTCTACGAGCACGATGCCAAGCGTGGCTGGATCCTCTTTGGCGAGTGCACCGAGCTTATCAGTCAGCTGGTCATATGGAACATACAGCCAAGCGCGGTTCGCGGGATCAGACTGGCGATCTGCTAACGCCGTTACAAACGGTGAGCCACCCACCGATCAGCTAGACTCGTCGCCGCCAGATGCACCCTTCACCGGCACAACCCTCGCCGCCGCTGCCGAGGCAGCTGATGCGCGCTCGATCACGCGATTGTGGATGATGATCATGGTGGTCAGCCCAAAACCCACGATCAAGGTAACGATGAGACCAAAGCCGAAGATGAAGTAATTGACCATCAGACTACTCCCTCGACGACAGCATCAAGTTGCCGAGGCCAAGGATTGAAGGGACCCAGAGGCCAACGAACAGGCCTTCGTCGCGCATCCCATAGAACCAGAGACTGACCGAGAACAGGAAGGAGGCAAAGGCGCCTACGAGAACGAGCAAGCGAGCTCTGCCCATGGCCTTTGCGAGTTCCATATCCGCAGTGGCGGCATCAGTATTCATGTCCCACGCTTCGCTGAGGTGCGGCATTCGGATGCACAAGCCTGCGCGAAGATCTGCGCTTTCGAAGCGGGCGCCGGCCAAGACTGGTGCATTCTCAGATTCGCGCTAGGCAAGCATCTCGGTTTGGCCGCTAGTCCACGCATCCGCAACAGCGCGGGCAACGAACCGCCGCGTATGACCTACCAAAGGGCGCGCCTGTGGCTCGGAATCAGCGGCGTCGGGACGTTCGTGCTGCTAGCCATTGCTGCGATCCTGTTCGACCTGCCGAGAACCTGGGGCGGAGCAAGCAGCGACGCCGCAGTGATCGCTGTTGTCATCGCGATCTACGTGGTGCTCAGCGCCCCGTTCGACTGGGTTGGCGGCCTGATCCTGCCACATCGATTTGGCGAGGTCTCGGGCTCGGCCGCGACGTATGCCCCGCGATGGCTCCGAGGCGTATGCATTCATGCTGTGGTCATGGCGCTCTCGTTGCACGCGGTGCTGGCCGCAGGTCAGGCAGGCGGCTTGGTTGCCGCGTCCTTCGCATTGCTCGCATGCATGCTGGTGCTCTTACTGGCACAGAGCACTCTGGCGCGCTGGGTAGGCGGCATACGGGACAACGGACCCGACACAGGCGGTGGCGACCTAGAGAGTCACGACTCAAACCGTCACGATTCTGGCAGTCACGATTCCGGAGACAGGGCCCCTAGCAAGGCCAAGGTTGGCCGAGCCGTGCGCATCTACCACGCCTCGGATCTCGGGTTTACTGGCGGCATCGTGGGCCCTCCAGGCTACGAGACCATCATTGTGCCGGGCCACTGGCTGACGCATATCCACCCAGAAATGAAGCAGTCGCTGCTGCGACGACGACAGGCCTTAGCCCATACGCGCACACGATCCTTGGGTCTACTGCTGGCAATGCTGTGGAACCTGGCCGGCTTCTTGTTGGCTGCCTGTCTCGTGCCCGGTGCTGACGTGGTATCGGCGACGGGCCTGGTGACACTGACGCTCGGTGCCGGCTTATGGAACTTCCTCGGCCTGTTGCTGTTGCCGACTCCAAGCCGCAGCGCTGTGTTGGCGACAGATCGCCAGGCTGTCCAGGAATCAGGCGAATCCGCAACATTGCTAGCAAATGCCATTCGCGCGATTCATAAGCTGCAGGGCGATGAGCCGCGGCGTGGTCGCTGGATCGAACGCGTATTCCATCCGATTCCCGCGCTCGAGAACCGACTGCAGGAACTGCACGGACCCGAGCAGGAGCTGGTTGATGACGGCCCTACGATGACCAAGCCCTGGCATCTCGCCCGCATGACTCTGTATCTGAGCTGGGCATGCTTCGGCTTTCTGTCGCGCGCCGTGCACTGCAACAGCGGCCGACCAGACCTTTGGGTGATGCTACCGTGCGACTGATTGCCGCGCGCGCTCAGCGGCGTGGCGCCCAGCCAACATCGCACCCTGGATCGAAGGCGTCAGTAAATGATCGCCGCATAGGGTGATCACGTCGCTGATCTCGCGGATGCCGCGGCCATCGGCGTTGGCGATGCGCGGCAACGCCCGCTTGACGCGGTCAATACGCAGCAGCTGCCAGCGATCGACGGCATCTGACATCCATCCCTTGAGCTGCTTGCGCACGTCACGATCGAGTTCGCGATCGTCGAGATCGGTGATCCCGAGCACGCTCACCGACGCCAGGGCGGCTCCCTGCGGTGCGTAGGATGGCTGCACGTCACTCGGGAAGCAGAGGTGATTGACCGGGCCGCTGCCATCCCCCGTTAGCAGCAGAATGGGTTCGCCTAGCTCCGATCGATCCGCGCCGTAGTAGATCGTGGTGGTGCTGTTGCTTGCCGGAGCATCGAACGCCGCATCGAGCAGGGGCGCCGCAGCGGATGCTTCGGTGGCCAGCACGATGTGCTCCGTCGCAACGCGCTCGCCGTTACCTAGCTCTAGCTGACTGCCCTCGATCTTGGTGACCGCGGCTTGCAGCTGCACGGTGTCGGGCGGCAGCGAGGCAGCGATCTGCTCAGGAATCGCCTGCATGCCGGCGACCGGCAGCGTCGCGCTACCGCGGGCGAACATTTCGAACAAGAACAAGAAGTAGCGCGCCGGAACCGTCAACGCCGCGTCGAGCGTGACGCCACCAAAGAACGGCCGGAAAAACCGCTGCATGGCCGCTTCGGAGAAGCCGAGCTGGTTGAGGTAGTCAGCAGCCGTGAGGTCCGCTGGCAACGAGAGCCGGTGGTCTGCACGCATCGCCGCGCGCCGCAAACCGATGATGCGCGGGATGTCGCGCAGCGGCAACACCGGCGAACGCAACGACCAAAGCGCGTGCAGCGGCTGGCGCCAGGCGTCGACGACCCGGCGATTTTTGCCGCCATGATGCACCAACGCTCCAGATGTAAACGCAGCAAGTTCGAGCGCGCCGTAGTCGAGCACGATCTGCGCCTCTGGATACGAGGTCAAGAACACCTGAAAGCCACGATCTAGCAGAAAGCCGTCCTGACGATCGGTCGCTACCCGGCCGCCGACGCGATCCGACGCTTCAAAGATCCGGCAGGCAACGCCGTCGGCCGCCAGCTGACGAGCACAACACAAACCGGCGAGGCCCGCCCCGACAATCGCCACCTTGGTTTGCTGCATTCGCATGACCTACGATGCATGCCGCCCGACCACAACCATCGATCGCACGAATTGCCAGAGCACCACGCATCCATGCTGCCGCCAGTGGCGAGCCATGCCGATATCGACAGTCCGGCGGGCTGCGATCCGGCCCGCATTAGCGAGCTCCGAGGCAATCGAGTGCTTCACCGTCAACACCTGCACTACGGTGCTTACGAACGACATGCGCAACCTGCGGCGGGCATCATCAGGAGACCGCAGCTATGAGCGAACTGTCGACGCTGCTTGGCGTGGACGGCTGCCGAGCCGGCTGGTTTGTGATTCGCCTACGCGCTGGCAACGACCCGGCAACCGAGGCGCTGCTGCTGAAGGACTTCGCCGCGGTGCTGGCGCTGCAGCCGGAGCCATGCTTCGTTGCCGTGGACATGCCAATCGGGCTACTCGCAGCGGCACATCCCGGTGGGCGCAGTTGCGACCAAGCGGCGCGCGCACTGCTGGGGCCGCGCCGCAGCAGTGTCTTCTCACCACCATTGCGCGGTCATCTACAGGCTCATGCCTGGTCCGAGGTTTCGGGCCTATCGAAGCAGTCGTTCCACCTATTACCCAAGATCCGCGAAGTCGATGACTGCATGACGCCCTCGCGCCAGAGCCGCGTGCGGGAAGCCCATCCAGAGCTTGCGTTCCGCAATTTGACCGGTGCTCCAATGCGATTTGCCAAACGAACGAGTGAAGGCCAACAAGAACGATTGGTAGCCCTGGAGGCAGAGATCCCAGACGCTCGATCGATCTACCACCGCGCCTTGCAGCAATGGCTGCGTCGTGATGTTGCCCGCGATGACATCCTCGACGCGCTAGTGCTCGCAGTCGTGGCCAAGCGCATGGCGAACGGGACAGCACAGTGCGTGCCGCAGCGACCGGCGCATGATCCGCGCGGCCTGCGCATGGAGATTTGGTCCTAGCGGTCAGACGCCGCGGAGCTCACGCAAGATCTCAGTGCGAGCGGCAGCATCTTCGAGGAAGACTCCGGTCACGTGCGAGGTGGTCGTCATGGCGCCGGGCTTGCGCACGCCGCGCATCGTCATGCAGTGATGCTCAGCTTCGATCACCACCGCGACGCCGCGCGGCCGCAGCGCCTGTTGCAAGTCGTTGCCGATTTGCGCAGTGAGCCGCTCTTGAATTTGCAGGCGACGCGAATACACCTCGACCAGTCGCGCCAACTTACTGAGACCGACGACGCGATCGGCCGGCAGGTAGGCCACATGCGCGCGACCAGCGAATGCCACCATATGGTGTTCGCAGTGCGATTGAACGGTGATGTCCCGAACCACGACCGAGCCGTTGTAGTCAGCGGTCTCATCGAAAGTCTTGGCAAGCACCTCGATCGGATCCTGCTGGTAGCCTGCGAAGAACTCGCCGTAGGCGCGCAGCACCCGGTCCGGCGTCTCGCGTAGTCCCTCGCGATTGGGATCCTCACCAATGTAGGTGAGCAAGGTCCGGACGGCCTCCAGCGCGTCCGGCCGGGACACGGAACTGGGGTTCATCTGGCGAAACGGTTGGGTGATGCGGGCCGGAGAGCTGGTCACGGGTTTACGGTCGTCAGAGGGTCGATTGCGGATGCGGCAAGTCACACTTTGCGGCGCGGCCCAGCCAGGGCCATGAAGCCAGTGCGGACTATCGAGAGGCTTAGAACTTGAGAGTGAAGATGCCCTGCTGGCCAGGCGTCTCCTCGACACTGACCGAGAGCCGCGACAACTGCACTGCCGGGAATGCAGATCGCACCGAATCCAACAAGGAGGTTCCGATCCACTCCGCGAGGTTTTCAGAACTGCTGTTGAGGAACGGTAACACGCACAGTTCTTCGGTTGGCACTACGTAGCGTCGCTTGCCGTAGCGGATCTCCGTTTCGTCATTGCCGATTGCGCGGCACGTGAGATCGGGATGCAGCCCGGGGATCACGAATCGTTCGTCGAGCGGATCAATGATCGCGGTCACCAGTGGTTTCACACGCTTGAAGTCGATCACCATGCCGCAACTCGTTCGCGGCGTATCGATTTCGACGGCAACTCGGTAGTTGTGGCCGTGCAGCCGCTCGGCAGTGCCGTCATCGAAGATCAAAAAGTGCGCGGCACTGAACTTGTGGTACTCCTTTTCGAGGTGAATCGTCCACGTGGCCGCAGCGCGGCTCGAGGGCAGGAGTGACGTCAGACTGGCAGTCATGATGATCCTCACAACGGGCGCACAGCACATCGTTAGAAGATATTTCCAGCCGATTCGAGCGCTACTAGTGGGTTCGCGACCACAGACACTGCGGATGCACCAAGTTAGCGAATCAGCCCGCGCCTGTTCAAAGAGTCGCAAGCTGCAACGAGATGCCGCGGCGTGCCTTCATGACGAGCCGCTCGGCCCCGTGCTCTGACAGCACGGGCACGTGTAAATTCTTCGACCCGCGCTGACGGCCTTAACAATCGCTTCGCCGCAAAGTCGGCATCGCTTGCCGCTGCGCGCAAACACGTAGTGACGGTACTCGCGGCGAGGCACGCCTTCCCCCCGTAAGCGACGCGCGTCATCGGGATCATTGGTAACGCCGCCGAGACGATAGGCTCGATGGGTAATATCGGAGATCGCGGTAGCCAACTCGGAGCGAGCACGTTCGCCAAGATCCACCGGACGCTGCGCGGGGTCCAGCCGCGCCACGAATAGAATCTCGCTGCGCAGGTAGTTGCCGAGGCCGCTGACGAACCCTTGATCGAGCAGCAGGGCCCCCAGGGACCGCCGTCGAAACCGGGAATCCGCAAGCAGGGCTTCGATGTCATCTGCGCGCACCTGCGCCGACAACACGTCGGGCCCCAATCGCTTGAGGAACGGATGCCCATCAAGTTCTTCGTCGCTAAGAACCT
Source organism: uncultured bacterium (assembly GCA_937906475.1). Taxonomy (GTDB): domain Bacteria; phylum Planctomycetota; class UBA1135; order UBA1135; family UBA2386. Next base: position 4,426 of record CALCZA010000181.1, on the reverse strand, counting down.
CAATTTCCGAGGCACTGTAAAGCAGCGCCGAATGCTTCTCCGTGTGCACGGCGAGGCGCAGTTGTCGATTCGTTACGGGCAACTCACCGCGTGGTTTCACGAACCAGCGACCGTAGAGCTGGTTGTGCGAGTAGATGTTCACGCCGTTGGCAAACCGAACCAGCATCGCCTTGCCGCGCGACTCGACGCCTTGAATAACTTCGCCGCGCAAACAGTGCGACCACGCCTGCAGATGTTCGAACGCAAACCACACTTCGGCGGCTGGCTCACCCGTCAGCACCCGCGCAATTCGGTCCGCTTCGCGCCGGACTTCAGGACCTTCTGGCACGACTCTCCGCTCCCTCTACAAACCACTGCAGAACCCGTTCGGCGAGGGCCGTGCCGCTCAAGAACGCGCCCTCGACGCGCGGACCAGCACACCAATCGCCGCATGCCCCGATTCCGTTGGTCGCATCAAACAGAAACCGATCAGGCAGCGGCTCCGGTGGCAGCGCATAGCGCCAACGGTGCAGCCGCGAGTAGAGCGGCTCCGGCATGGCGACACCGGTAGCGCGGACGAACGCTTGTCGCAGAGATTCGACGATCACTTCTTCCTCAGCAGCGAAGTTCTCATCGGACCAACTCGGCGCAGCGTGCAAAACCCATGTTTCGTCACCGAGCCGGCCAGGCTTGGAGCTATCGCGCGACACCCAAGACAGTGGCGAGTCATCGACGAAGGCGCCGTCGAAGCCAAGCGGCAGGCGATCTCTGAACGCAACCATCAGCGCCAGACATGCTGAGAACGGCACCCGCTCGGCCACCGCAGCGAGATCCGGCGCAGCGCTCCGAACCAACGCAGCAGTCTGCGGCGCTGGCGTGGCGACCACGACGGCATCAAAACGGCCTTCGCGATGATCGTCTTGGCTAACCAGCGCCACGCCATCACGATCCTGTTCGAGTCTCACCACCCGAAACCCGGTCGTGACCCTGCAGTCGCGCGCCAGGTGCCGCGAGATCGAGCTCATACCGGGCATGCCCACGAATCGCTGGGTGCTTCCCTGCCCCGGCAGCACCTCGCCGTCGCGCAGGCGCACGGTCTCGCCGCGCCATGCTGCAGCGATCCCAGCAGTGACCCACTCGTCCACCTGCGCGACAAACAGAGCATCGCGCGCGGTGAAGTATTGAGCGCCGGAGTCAAACGCGTAGTCACCACTGCGGTGCGTCGAGGCCCGGCCGCCGGTGCCGCGAGACTTGTCGAATACCACCACGTCGATGCCGTGATCGCCAAGGAGCTTGGCACAGGCTAGACCGGAGACGCCAGCGCCGACGATCGCGACCTTCTTAAAGCTCTCAACGATGTCCACGGGGAACCCTTCGTGCTGCGGACGGCCTCAGATGCACTTGTCGTGTATCGATAGCCGCGACCACATCCGGGTAAAGGAACCTCGCGGCCGACACCGTCAGCGTGCGCTCACTGTGTGGTCGCTACTGACAAGGTCGCCGCGGTGGCGGTGGGCTCTAGTGATCCGCAACGCAGTTTGCGTCAACGACACTGACTGTATCGAAGACACTGCGAGCGGCACGGCTCAGGCTAGAGCGTGCGCAGGCGCAACGCGTAGCCGAACGGCTCGACCACGTTGCCGAAGGTTGCACTGGCGTCGCTGTCGTGCGCGACCGTGTAGGTCTGGCGGCCCAGCACGTCGAAGATGCCCAAGGTCACTTCGACGCCGTCACTGACGACGAGGCCCCAGGAATTGGCCGCGGGCACCAGCGATGCGAGTTGCTCGTAGATCAGCACGCCGTTGATCGCCGGGTCGGCGGGCAGCGACAGTGCTAGGTCTGTGCCAGTGACGTTGCCCGCTGCATCAGCAAACGTGATGGCGGTCGCGTCGAGGCTGGTCAGCAGAGCACAGTTCGTGCCCGGCAGCGTGAACGGCAGCGTCAGGCCGTCGTAGGTGGCGTTATCCAGGCCAAACATGCCAAGCACCACCGAGTTCGGCCCCAGGTTCTGGCCAACCAGGAAGTGAGCCGCACCGGGAGCCGCAATGCCTTCGACCGCAGCCGTGGCGGTGGGCAGGCCAGTGCCGATTGCGCAGCCGCTGCCAAAGTTAGCAGTGGTGCCGTCGATGGCGCCGCCGCTGGTCATCTCGCCATCGAGAATCGCGTGCGCAAAGCCGAAGCTCTGGATGTTGTTGCCGATCATCTGGACATCAACCACCAACCATTCTCCCGCATTGAGCGTGATTGGTGCAAGCGTGGTAAACGGGATCTGCAGGCCACCGCCAGGACCGCCCCAAGGGTGCGGCGCTGCCGAACCGTCGTCAGGCATGTAGGTCCACGGACCGTTGAATACTTCGATCAACGGCGATGTCAGGTTTGCTGCGAAGCCCGCGCTCGGCGCGACGATGCTGGTCGTGCCCATGCGAATGATCAGCTGCTGGATCGCGAATGGACCCGGCGCGCCGACCTGCGGGATCGGGCCGTCAAAACGAAACGAAAGCTGGTCGGCCACGAAGTTCGACTGGCTGGACTCGGTGGCGCCGTAGAACATCTGCACGCGCGCTTCCGGCTGCATCAGCGGCAGCAGGCTGAAGCTCGACAGCTCGAAGGCAGGCGAGGCCGTGACCGGCAGCTCAAGGAAGCCCTGCGCGACAAGGGAAGTGCTACACATGCTAAGGACGGCAGCTGCGATGACGTTGTTGGTGGTAGTCATGGTGGTTTCTTATGATCGAACGCTAGCTATCGATCGCGGCCTCGTTGTCATCGCTCAGTCATTCCGAACCACTATTTTGATCCTGTTTCGCATGAAATTCGGTGTCGACAAAATGACATCGCGGCGGCCGCAAGCAGGCGCAACGTGGTCTCGATCGTTGCCCGGGACGCAGCCCTGATGCCTTGCAGTAACGTGGTCTTGGCTTCCGTATTGCGGGCTTTCATCAGAGTGCGGAGCGCTCACAGCGCTGCTCACGCACACACGCATTACGTTCAGCCCCAGCCAAGTAGGACTTCACGGGAGACACGCAGCCTCAATGGAGCGTCCCTAGCAACGCCGAACACGAGTCTTGACGGACTGGCCCGGACAGCACGTTGCATCGCCGACACTCCACTGCCCCGAGCTGAGTCGTATCTGGATGCAGAATACCGACTCCTGGCACCGAGGCGCAAACCGCGCTAGCAATGCGGCGCGGTCAGGCGGCCGCTCGCTCGGTGGAATCTCTCCGACCAACGGCGAGCCGCCGAATGGCAACAGCGTAGTCGTTGATGAGCGACTCGGTGGCCAGCAGCAACTCGCACAACACCTTGCAACGAGAAGCCGTCGAAGTCCGCGCACAGCGGCCCCTTCACAAATGGCTCATTGCGTGTGCCACCACCCACGCAAATATCACGCTGACCAGCGCGTTCGCCTGATAGACCTCGCCCGGTTCAGCGGGCAGCCTAGCCCTCGCCATAACCGAGCAGATTGACCAGCATTTGATCTATGGCAAAGAGCAGACCGATTGCGACAAGGACCGCAATCGCAGTCTTCACTCGCTGCCCCTTCGGCGCCCATTCTGAGCCCGCGTCGGACACCAACGCCTGCAAGGCCCCGAGAACGCGCTCCTTGTTGAGATAGAAGATCGCGCACAAGAGCAGCCACGCGCCGACGATTTCGGCCAGGTCGAAACCGGTGGCCTCACCCAAGGTCGTGCATTCGTGCATCTCGCCATGGCGACCTCGACGCGTTTGCGCGGATCGTATTGCGGTCGGAGAATGGGCCCGTGAACGGGCCCGTTCACGGGATCTGAGGCGCGCAGATGGAGATTTCAGCAGGGACACGGATCCCTGCTCTTGGAGGTCGAGCGGCGGGCCCCCGCCAGCCTTTGATGCCGCTCGATGACCGCGGCGCCGCTACTCGACCCTCTTGTGAACAGCCACGGTGAACTGGGTCCCGGGCTCACTGACGAGCTTCGTCGGACGCGCCTCGCCGGGTGCCCCGAAGCTGATGGTCAGGCGGTCTCCGACCACCTGGTAGATGCCCTTCAGCGTGCCCCCCTCGAAGCGGCCGTTGGCGACGAACTCGTCCATGCTCCGTGGGGCCGTCGCCGTGTCCACGGTGTAGTCCCCGCGGATCGTCGTGCCGCTCATGGGCTCGATGCTGTACGCGGTAGCGCCGATGTGGCGCACTGCACCTTCGAGGTGATCGAGGTCGATGTCCTCGCCGCCTCGGTTGATCTGGAGGAGCAGCCAATCTCCCACGAGGGCCGGGTCCGAGGCCTGCGCCGCGGCGGACTCATCGGCCTGGGTCTCGCCATTGCAGTTCGCCAGGGCGGCGAGGAGGCAGAGGCTGACGGCAGCGGCGCGGATCGGGGATCGCATCTTCTTCATGGGAGGAGAGGTCGTCACGAGGACCGGATGGGTGTGTCGGGTGGACCAGGGAGATCACTCTCCCCGGCCTCCCACAGATCCG
>CALCZA010000180.1 GCA_937906475.1 uncultured bacterium | reverse complement strand
GCCGCTGTGGGAAGGCAGCGCCACAAACCCATAATGGCGAACTAATTGGCGCGGTGTGCCAACAGCGCTCCACCGCTGCAGGTGGCGCAGCGGCAACCAACACCCATTGGCAAGAGGGGTTCCCACACGGCAATAATACGCCAGGCAGTAAACATGATCACCCCTACCGCCACCGGTCGCCCATCGTTAGATACTCCCGGGTATCTAACTGGCGGAAGATGTGTTGCCAGCCTACTCTGTGTCGCTTGTAAATGCCCCTGCGGGCCCCACGACTGATGTCCTCGATCCACAACCAACGCGTCACCCCCGGCAAGAAGCCTGACTGGCTGAAGGTTCCGATCCCCTCGGGCCCAACCGTCGCGCGGTTGACCAAGACGCTTCGCGATCGCGGCCTCCATACCGTCTGCGAAGAAGCGCGCTGCCCCAACATGGGCGAGTGCTGGGACGGCGGCACGGCGACGTTCATGGTGTTGGGTGACACCTGCACGCGCGGTTGCCGGTTCTGTGCGGTCAAGACGCACAGCCAAGGCGTGCCGGTCGATGCCGAAGAACCGGAGAAGGTCGCCGAGGCGTCGGTCGCGATGGGCCTGAAGTATGTCGTGCTGACCATGGTCGACCGCGACGATCTGCCGGACGGCGGTGCCAAGCATGTCGCCGACACGATCCGCGCCATCAAGCGACTCAAGCCGGACATGTTGGTCGAAGCGCTGGTCGGTGACTGGCTGCCGTTCTCTCCGGCTGGCGACAAGACTTCGCGCGAAGACCTGGCCAACCGCCGACGCAGCATCGAGACGGTGCTCGAGGCCCAACCGGACGTCTACGCCCACAACATCGAAACCGTGCTGCGCCTGACGCCGCGGGTTCGCGACCATCGCTGCAGCTACGTCGGGTCGCTTAGCACCCTGCGCATGGCCAAGGAGATCAGTCCGAAGGTCGTCACCAAGTCTTCGGTGATGCTCGGGCTTGGCGAGAATGAACGCGAAGTCGAACAAACCATGGACGACCTGCGCGAGTATGGCGTCGACGTCGTGACGTTCGGCCAATACCTGCGCCCGTCGATGCTGCACCTGCCGGTGCGCGAGCATCTGTCGCCGGCCCGCTACAAGGCACTCGGAGATCGCGCGATGACAAAGGGCTTCCTTTACGTCGCGTCCGGACCGCTGGTGCGGTCGAGCTACAAGGCTGCGGAGTTCTACATCGCCGGCTTGCTGCGCCAACGCAAGGCGCTCGAAGCTGCGGCAGCCAAGAACGGCAACACTGACAGCAGTGTCGCCACCCAGATCGCTGGGGAGAACAACAACTTATGAGTCTCGAACTAATGACGATTCTCGACAAGGACGGCAAAGCCCAGAAGGGCAAAGACCCGAACTTGCCGCCGGAAGAACTAAAGAAGATGTACCGCTTGATGGTCGCCACGCGCGCCCTCGACGACCGCGGCCTCGCGCTGCAACGTCAAGGTCGCATCGGCTTCTACTTGCAGTCAACTGGCCAGGAGGCATCGCACATCGGCGCGGCCTACGCGATGCAGCAGAGCGACTGGCTGTTCCCGGCCTACCGCCAGCCAGGCATCCTGCTGCTGCGCGACGTGCCGTATGAGAAGATCATTGCGGAGTGGTTCGGCAACTCGGGTGACACCAGCAAGGGTCGTCAGATGCCGGTGCATTACAGCTTCCGTCAAGCGAACTTCGTTTCGATCAGTTCGCCGATCGGCACGCAACTGAGTCAGGCCGCTGGTGCCGCCATGGCCGCCAAGGCGCGCGGTGACGACACGGTGTTCATGACGTTCTGCGGCGACGGCGGCACGAGCAGCAACGACTTCCACGCCGGCCTCAACTTCGCCGCGGTCTACAAGTCACCGGTCGTGTTCGTTTGTGAGAACAACGGCTGGGCGATCTCGGTCGCGAGCAAGAACCAGACTGCCAGTGAGTCGATGGCCATCAAGGCCGAGGCCTACGGCATGCCTGGCGTTCGCGTCGACGGCAACGACATCCTCGCCGTCTACCGCGTCTGCAAGGAAGCGATCGATCGCGCCCGTCGCGGCGAAGGTCCGACGCTGGTCGAGACCGTCACCTACCGCATTGCCTCGCACTCAAGCTCGGATGACGCGGATCGTTACCGCGACAAAAAGGAGTTCGAAGCGTGGCAAAAGAAGGACCCGATCCAACGATTCAAGGCCTACCTGAAGCACAAGAAGCTCTGGAACGAAGCGTTCGAGAAGGAATGTGTAGAAGGCGCCAAGGATGAGATTATGGCAGCAACCAAGAAGGCGGAAGCCTTGCCGCCAATGGGGCCCGAATCGATGTTCGACGACGTCTACATGAACCAGACGCCGGGCTTGAAGGCTCAGAAGAAGGAACTGCACGACCTCATGCTGAAGGGTGGCGTCGGCGCCGACATCGGCCACTTCCCGCTCTAGTTCCCCCACCACACAAAAGAGAAAGACAGATGACTGCAATCAAGAAGAAGAGTGGTGCGAGCGAGACCGGCACCAAGGTCATGACGATGCTCGAGGCCATCAATGACGCGATGCGCACCGAGATGCAGAACGACGACCGCGTGGTCGTGTTCGGCGAAGACGTCGGCAAGAAAGGCGGTGTCTTTGGCACCACCGCAGGACTCTTCGAAGAGTTCGGCGAAGCCCGCTGCTTTGACACGCCGCTCAGCGAGTGTGGCATCCTCGGAGCCGGCGTCGGCATGGCCCTCTACGGCATGCGCCCGATCGCCGAGATCCAGTTCCTCGACTTCATCTACCCCGGCTTCGACCAGATCGTTAGCGAAGCCGCCAAGATGCGTTACCGCTCCGGCGGCGAATACACCTGCCCGATGGTGATCCGTTCGCCCTATGGCGGCGGCATCCGCGGCGGCCACTACCACAGCCAATCGAGTGAGGCCTACTTCTGCCACACGCCTGGTCTGAAGGTCGTGATCCCGAGCACGCCGGCCGACGCGAAGGGCTTGCTGATCGCTTCGATCCGCGACGAAGACCCGGTCATGTTCTTGGAGCCGAAGGCGATCTACCGCCACGCCAAGGATGAGGTGCCGCTCGGCGAGCACGTCGTCGAACTCGGCAAGGCACGCATCGCTCGCGAAGGCACCGACGTCACGATCCTCTGCTACGGCGCGATGGTGCCGGTTTGCCAGAAGGCCGCCGATCTCGCGATGGAAGAGCACGGCCGCAGCTGTGAAATCGTCGACCTGCGCACGCTGGTGCCGCTCGACGAGCAGACCATCCTTGAGTCGGTCAAGAAGACCGGCCGCGTCGTCGTCGTCTACGAAGCACCCAAGACGGGCGGCTTCGGCGGCGAGCTATCGGCGATCATCGCGGAGAAGGCCATCGAATACCTCGAAGGTCCGATTGTGCGAGTCGCCGGCTTCGACACCCCATTCCCCTACGCCCTCGAACACCTCTACATGCCCGACCCCAAGCGCGTCGCTGCGGGCATCGAGAAGACGTTCGTCTGGTAGCGCCCAAGATCCACTCACACACACCCAACCGCACACACGTAGCAACCGAATATGGCACTCAAGGAATTCAAGCTCCCCGACATCGGCGAAGGCATTGCCGAGGGCGAAATCGTCAGCTGGAAGGTCGCATCTGGCCAAGCAGTGAAGGAAGAAGACGAGTTCGTCGAAGTGATGACGGACAAGGCCACGGTGACGATCACCGTGCCCTTCACTGGCAAGATCGCCGAACTGAGGTGCGCCGAAGGCGACGTCGTTCCGGTTGGCAGTGTCATCGCGGTCATCGACGCCGGCGCTGCTGGTGGTGATGC
>CALCZA010000179.1 GCA_937906475.1 uncultured bacterium | reverse complement strand
GCTGCTACTTACCCCGTTGCGCTCTGTGCGGGTTCCAACCTACTGCCCGTAGATCTGAGGCGAGCGATACTGAGTCCGATCACGAGCCACGCGGGGCCGATCCACTGTGCGGTGTAACGGGTGATGCCTTCCCTCAAGAAGAGGTCAAGCGAGCCATCGTTGCGTGTCGCCATGAAAGCGACGATGGCCGTCCCAGCGAGGCAGAGGATTCCGAACAGGGGGCGTAGTTCCCCAAGGCCGTGGCGTCGGTATAGAACCCAGCAAACCGCTATCAGCAAGATGAACGTAAGTCCTAGCTTGCGGACAAAGACAAACTGGCCGAGGCCAACGCCGACGATGTCCGGCAGGTTGCCCCAGTCCAGATCGAGAGTTGCCAAGCGGCGCACCGCGGCTCCGACCGATGTGTGATCGAGGGCGCTGAGGGCGGCGAGGCCCGCGGTGAGCACCATCGCAGTCCCCAGAACGAGTATGCGGGAACGCGTTCTTTGCACCATGGTGGCGAGACCCCATGCCAACGCGGGCGCGAGGGCGACGGCCAGAAAATCGAGCGAGAAAGGCGCTCCCGGATGTTTCAGTTGGCTTTGTAGCGGCAGCCAGATGGCAAGGCCGATTACGCCGCCGATCGCCGCTCCACGTGCGGCGGCGCGGCGGCCGGCGAAAGCCGCGACGATGACGAAGATCAGCAGGTGCGCGAACCCCTCGCCCTTGGCCATCGGCAGCAGGAAGCAAGCCAGCATGGCGGGAGTATTTAAGTCCTCAGCGACTGCGATGATGGCGTGGAGCACGAGGACCGCGACCAAGAGGTCCGCGAATCCAGACGCGGCGCTGCCCCCGCCCGGCTCGATAAACATTGGCACCAGAGCGAGCCCAAGGACCATGAGATCGAGAGGACGCCCATCTAGGCCTGCTCGCCGTAGCGGTGGGGCTAGGGATGTCACTAGCAGTAGCCATAGCGCAGGGAAAAGCAGCCTGCCGCCATGCTCGCCCAGCCATGTCATTCCTTGCGCAAGGAGGATCGGCTGCAGCAGTGGGTAACCTCGTCCGTAGTTGAAGACGTTGGGGTCACGGAAGTAGGGATGTTCGAGGGTGCCGTCCTGGGTAAGCCACCTAGCGTTCGCGGTCCACGTTGCGAGTCCGTCCCAGGACCGGTCCATGGTCGCAAGTGCGCCGTATACGACTCCGAGCGTTACCGCTGCGATGATGATCCAAACCGGCCATCGTCCCAGATCAGCTATGCGTGGTCGGCTGCAGACGCACGCTAGCGTTGCAGCGAGCGGTAAGAGCCAGATGCCGATGGGTATGCCGAGCAGCAGCAGCGGATGCGCGAGCAGTCCAACCCACGCTAGGATCCACAAACTGAACGGTGCCGTGCGCAGGCGCTGTGCGAATGTCATCGTCGCTCCCATCCAAGCGCGCGTAGGCTGCCAAGGACCACGGGATATCCCGACGAGTCGCCTGCGAGCCAAGGTGGCTGTCCTGTGAAGACTGGCCGTCCAGCTGCGGTGCCGTCATGGTTAAGTGCTCGGTAGTGGACGAGGATCGCCGGGTAAAGCAGTGGTCCGAGCTTCTGCAGTGCGCCTTGTTCACTGCCGTCGTAGAGGAGAGCGTGGTTCGCGTCGACGGAATCTAGTAGCCACTTCGCAAGCCTTTTGGTGTCTGCGTCGCCGCGACGGAAATGCCAGAGTGGGCCCTGCTGTTGATATTCTTCGACGGCTTTAAGTCGCTTTACAAATCCGCCGCTAGGGAGGCGCGCGAGTCCGAATAGGACATGGCCGACGAGCAGGGCTGCAACTAGTGCAGAGGGCACGCCGCATCGCGTAGCGAGGCCGTAGAGTAACCCTGTCAGGCGGGATTTAGGATGGTCAGCGGCGGGCGGCATGGCGAATCGGTTGGAGTCTCTGTGACACTGTTCCGTTGTGCAACGCTGAAGCGGGATGCCTCAGCTAGCTTAGAGGCTCGACTGCTGAGGTTGCGTCGAGCGATGACGTTGGTGCTGCTGTCGAGCGGCCAGTTTGAGCTGCGTGCGCGAGAGCATTATGGTAGGCGATGGCTGTGGCACCGGTCGAGCGTATTCAGGTTCGTTCTGTAGACGCTTGGCGGCAAGATTCAGAGCGGAAGGTCAGTCCAAGATTGTGGCTACGATTTCAGTCGCGACCTGCAGAGCTTTTGCGGCGAGTCTGATATCTGCCGTGGCTCGTCCGCGCAGCACTGGCAGGTGCCAGTGGGTTCTGGTTTGGTTGCCGATGGGTTGTGCGGCCCGGCAGTGACTCGCAGACGCCGAGCGTAGGAACGGTGCGCTGGCGGGGACTTCACGTGAGGATAAGCTAGCAGCATGAACTCGCCCAACTCGGCAAGCGATTTGCAACGGTCCCCTCCTGTACTTGGCTTTGACGTACGTTGCCCGACGACCGTTGCATCATGGCCCTTGTGGCAGCGCATTGGCTTTCGCTATGCGATGCTGCATTCGCTGCTCTACATCCTGCCGTTGCCGTTTTCGCAGTTAGTTAACATGGTGAGGTCGCACTTGCATCGCCTCGATGGGTGGTGGCGCGAGCCTGCGAATGAAGGGGGCGTCGTCGGTGCCGAGACCTGGATTGGCGAGTTCTCGACCTGGATTGGCGAGGTCGTTGTCGGCGGCTCAGGCGAACAGCGTTCAGGGTTCAGCTACGTGACCAAGTGGTGGAACGAGGCGGTTGACTGGAGCAGCGAAACGCTGACGACCAATCTGCCGGTCTACTATCAAGCGACGGGTAGTGGCGACACCGGCTATGCGTTCACCAAGCTGTTTGTGATCTTCTGCCTCGCCGCTTCCTTCACGACACTCTGGTCATTTCTGGATCGATCGCGTAGCTACCCGAGGCTGGGACGTTGGGTGCATCTGATCGTGCGCTTCTACGTGTGTTACTACATGTTGGTCTACGGCGGCATCAAGATGTACGCGGGCCAATTCATGGAGCCGAGCATCGCGGCGATGTCGCGCGAGATCGGCGATAAGTCACCAATGGGCATGGTGTGGACGTTCATGGGAGCCAGCAAGCCGTATGAACTGTTTGGTGGCATTGGCGAACTGATCGGCGGCTTCTTGTTGTTCCATCGCCGTACTGCGTTGCTTGGTTGCGTTGTGACGATTGCGGTGATGACCAACGTGTGTGCCCTTAACTGGCTCTATGACGTGCCGGTCAAACTGTTCTCCGCGCACCTGTTGCTGTTTGCGATCGTGCTGTTGGCACCGTGGTGGCCGCGATTGTGGTCGTTGTTCATCAGCAACCGCAGTTCGAAAAGCGTCGACATGAATGTGACCCAGTGGGGATGGTTGCGTTCAACGTTGACTATTATCGGCTGCCTATGGGGCGGTGGCATGGTTCTCGACATGCATTGGAGCAACTCGGATCGCCTCGAAATTGTGAGCGAGAGATATGCCAAGCCCGCGTTGTATGGGCGATGGGACGTCGAGAAGATGATTCACGATGGCAAGGAGTTGCCGGTCTCCGATGCCGCTCGCTGGCAGTTCTTCGCCATCGATCGCGGCACTCGCGCCTGGTCACGTGCGGCCATGGGACAGAACTTCTCGTGGAACTACAGCGAAGACATCGACAACGACAAGGTCCTAATGAAGGTGCGCGACGGCGACGAAGAAGAGTGGTCGGTCGAGCAGGGCAGCAAGACAATTAAGGTGGTGAACCCTGAACCGATGACGCTGGAGGACGGTCGAAAGCGCATTGATGTGCAGCGTCGCACGTTGGTGCTACGCGGTTCGTGGCAGGGTAAGCCGCTCGAATTGCACACGGTGGAGCATGTGTTCAACCTGCACCGTGGCTTCCACTGGGTCCAGGAGATGCCCTACAACCGCTAAGTAATCAGGTGGCGGTGGCGGGGTCGTGCGGTGAGTTTGTGGACGCCGATTGTGAAGAAATGCTGGGGTGCGTGGCTGGTAAAGTGGTGGGGCGACGGGTTGTCCTGCCGTAAGAGGTCGCCCACAGCCCGCGCGGTCCCACCCATAGCCTCAAAATGCGTACGCTCCACGTCATCAGCCTTCTCGCTTCGCTAGCGGCCTTCCCGGCGGCGTCGTTGGCACAGGCACCAAACACCTTGCTCATCATTGCCGACGACTTCGGCGCCGATGCGCTTGGCGTCTACGGACTGGCAAGCAACCCCGCGCCGACGCCGAACATCGATGCACTCGCGGCAACTGGCGTTCGCTTCGAAAATGCCTACGCGTGCCCGACTTGTTCGCCGACGCGCGCGTGTTTGCTGACTGGACGCTACGGTTTCCAAACAGGTGTCGGCTTCCCGCTGGGCCAAGGCCAAGGTGGCCTCGCCGCGTCCGAGATCTTGTTGCCCGAAGCGCTTGCGCCAGCCGGCGTGACCACCGCATTAATGGGCAAATGGCACCTCGGCACAGACATGGGGCCGAGCACGCCGACGGCCGAAGGCTTTGATGTATTCACTGGCACGCTCGGCGGCGCGGTGCCGAACTACTCGCAGTGGCTCAAGGTCGAGAATCAAATGGCGTCGATGAGCACGGCCTACGTGACGACGGACACGATTGATGAGTCACTCACGTTCATCAGTCAAACCAGCACGCCGTGGTTTGTGCAGGTTAGCTTGCACGTGCCACATACGCCCTACCATGCACCGCCAGCTAACCTGCACACGCAGAACCTGGCCGGCCTCGACCCGAACGTCGACACCATCGCGTTCTACCGGGCGATGGTCGAATCGATGGATACCGAACTCGGGCGACTGCTCGCATCGATTCCAGCGGCAACGCTCGCGAACACCAACATCGTCTTCGTCGGTGACAACGGCACGGCCAATGGCGGCGTGCAACCGCCGTTCAACCCACAGCGAAGCAAGAGCACGGTCTACCAGAACGGCATTCGCGTGCCGCTGATCTTCAAGGGCCCTGCGGTGTCCGGCCCGCCGCGTGTCGAGCCGGGTTTGGCTCACGTCGTCGACCTCTTTGCCACGCTTGCCGCGATGCAAGGTGTCGCGACCACCCCCGAACACGGTGTCGATCTGACGCCGTTGCTGCAAGCTGGCGGCCAACCCGGCCCGCGTGAGTTTGTGTTCACCGAACAGTTCACCGGTGCCACGCCGATGACTTCGGCGAATGACCAAGAGGTGATCCTCGACGGCCGCTTCACCTACCTGCGATTCGTGCGCCCCAACGGTACGATCCGGCAACGGCTATTCGACCTCAACAGCGATCCCCTGCAACTCACCAACATCGTCAACCAACCGCTATCCACGATTGCTACCGAGGCCTATCGCAACCTGCGGCGCGAACTGGCGAGGCTGCGAGGCTATTCGTGGCACGCGATGTTCGGCAATGGTTGTAGCGGCGGTGGCATCAGCCCGGTGCTCGACGCGCTTGCATCGCCAACTCCCGGCGCGAATTACACACTGCGAACGACTGGCCTATCCGGATTGGAGCTAGCCACGGTTGGCGGCATCGGCTTCACGGACCAGATGTGGAACGGCGTGTCGTTGCCGGTCGACCTGACCTCGGCTGGTTTCACTGGCTGCACTCTGTATATCGATCCGGTGCTTACCTTCGTTGCGACGCCAGTTGCGACGACGTCGTCGTGGACGGTTGCGCTGCCAAACAGCGCCGCACTGATCGGCCAGGCACTGTATGCCCAGGCGTTTCCGCTACTGGTTGGCGCCAATCCGGCGGGCATCCTCGCAACCAATGCAGTCGTTGGCGTCGTCGGCAACTAGCCCGATTCGATCTGCAGCGTCTTGCGCTGGCTGAATTGCCGATGACCTGCGTGGGCATCTGGACGTTGATCGCGCGAGGCAACCACTAACCACCGGAACGCCCAGTGCTACGAATGGCGAAGGGCGTCGACTGGGTCCATGTTCGCGGCTCGCCACGCCGGATAGATCCCAAAGGCCACCCCAACCGCGGTGGAAATGCAGAATGCGAGCATCACGTGTTCGAGGCGAACGATCGTAAGGTTGCCGCTGAACTGCGTGATTGCGAACGGCACTATCAGACCGAGTGCGAGACCGAGAATGCCGCCGCATCCGCTGAGCACCACTGTTTCAATCAAGAACTGCTTGATGATGTTGGACCGGCGAGCTCCCAACGCGCGTCGAATCCCGATCTCACGCGTGCGTTCGGTGACCGTCGCCAACATCACGTTCATGATGCCGATGCCGCCGACGAGCAGCGAAATGAAGGCGATCGAGCCAAGCACGATATTGAAGATCCTCGCCGTCGCTTCTTGTTGACGAAGCTGTTCGAGCGGGACGATCATCTTGACGTCGTCCTGAGGGCGGATGCCGATGTCGAGCAGGTTGGACAGCAATAGCGAAGTCGGCACGACGTCATTCGTTGACGACATCTTGAGCTTGATCTCGTGCAGTTCAATGCGAGTGCGCTCGCTGCTTCCTGTGCTTCGTCGACGAATCTCGTCTCCGTAACGTGCGCGTGAGGTCGTTAGCGGAACGAAGATGCACTGGTCGAGTGCCATGCCACCCGGACTCGCGGAACGACCCATGTTCTCGAGCAGGCCAACCACAGTGAACCTGGTGTTGCCGGCTTGCACGCTCTCGCCGATAGGGTTCGAAACGGGAAAGAGCGTTGCGGCCAACTGCGCCCCGAGCACTGCGGCATTTTGGCGCTGATCGCTGTCGAGCGGGGAAAGCCACCGGCCACTTGCCATCTTGAGCCGCATCACCTTGAGGTAGTCCGGGTCGGTGCCTACGACGATGCTGTTAGCCCACAGGAAGCCGCGGCGGAGGCTCTGCGGCGTTTCACGAATTCGTACTATATGCTCCGCATGGGGGATCAGCGCGCGAATCCGTTCGGCGTCCGTGTAGGTGAGTCCATAGGCGAATGCCTGGTTGCGACTGCCCTGGCTGGACGCAGACGTTTGTGGCGGCCGTTGGCTACGCACCATCAGGTTGGTGGGGCCGAGCGACTTGAGTTGCTCGAGTGCTTCGTAGCTTGCGCCTTCGCCAACCGCGAGCATCGAGATCACGGATGCAACGCCGAACAATAGACCCAGGATGGTCAGGAACGACCGCAACCGGTGCATCAAGAGGCTCTTTACCCCGAGCCTAAGAGTCTGGAATCCGCGCATCGTATTCGTGTTGTGCGATCTTCCTTAGCCGCCAATGGTCGGCGGTGCAGCCTGATTGCCGCCGCTTTCGCTGCCGTCCACTGTGTCGCCCTTGGCAGGTTTCGGCGATACGTCCGATTGTGGCAGGCGCATGCCAGTTGGTCTGGCCAGGTGGATGCGGTCTCCTCGCTGCACCCCCGAAAGAATCTCGACGTGGGTCAGGTTGTTGCTGCCCAACTTCACCGGCGTTGCGACGGGGCCGTCGGGCGTGGCCTTCCAAATGAAGTGTTGGTCGTCGCTGCGATCGAGGGCAGGCAGCGGAACGTTGACGACGTTCGGCAGCACGCCTACTTCGATTTCGACGGTGCCGTTCATGCCGGGGCGGATCTGGCCCGTGCTGTTGTCGCGATCGACTAACACCGTCACGCTGTAGACCTTGATTGGATTGCTGCGCCACGACGGATCAGGCAGCGTCGACACCTTCGACACGTGCCCCTTAAAGATCTGGCCGGGAAACGCATCGATCTTGATGTCTGCTGGTTGGCCGATTGCAACCTTGTCGACCTGTGCTTCGTGGACCTTGATTCGGGCGACCATCGTGCGGATGTCGGGCAGGATGACGATGTCCTGGCGCTGGCGCACCTCCATGCCTTCGTAGACCGGTTCGTCCCAGTCTTCACGGCCGTAGACAACCAAGCCACCCGCCGGCGCAATTAGGATGGCATGTGCGATCTGCTCATCCCACTTATCGAGACGCTCTTTGGCCAGTGTGTACTCGGCTTCGGCGCTGATGAGTTCGGCCGACTGCTTGACGCGCTTCGCCTCGTTGCCGGCGCGAATGCTCTCCAGACCGAGTTGCGAATTGTCGGCCTCCTGCTTCAGTTCGATCAACGACTCGTGAAGCGTGAACTTGATCAGCAGCTTGAGGTTGTTCCAGGCGATGGAGACGCGCGAACTCTGTCGGTTGTGGTTGATGCGGTCTCTGGCTAACTCGTTGATGGTTACGAACCCCTTCTGTGCCAAGCGTTCGCTGTGGAGCAGGGTGTCTCGTGCTAATTCGAAGTCCGCGCGTGCCAATTCGACTTCGTCGATTTGGGTCATGACCAGGTTGGCCATGCCGCCCATCTCCAAACTACGGGCCTTCTCCACGGTGAGCAGGTCGTCCATTAGCTCGATCAACTCGGCAGGATTCGGGTCTGCGATCAGTTGTTCGAGCCCCTCACTTTGAATCAGCTTGCGCAGCCCGCGGACGATCGCATGGTTGGTTCCCGCCTCGCCATTGTCGCCTTGCGAGCGCTTGGCTTTAACTTGGCCAAGGAACTTCGCGACCCGGATGTTGGCGATCTGTAGCCGACTGGCAGCCGTGCGGTCGGCGGCCAGTAACTCCTTCTCCATGACCTCGAAGTTCTTGCGTGCCTGCTTCACCATGGCGTCTGCCTTGGTCACGATTACGGCCTGAGTTGCGCGCTTCTCTTCGATGAGGCTGGCGTCCAGTTCGGCGAGTTTGTCGCCCTTGCGTGCGACGGTTCCTTCGGGGATCAGGTAGATCAGCGTGTTGCGACCTTCCAGTTTCGAAAGGACTCGCGTGTCCGTCTTTGCCTGCAACTCCGCCCGCTCCCGCACGGTGATATGCAGGTCGGACGCCGTCACGGTTCGCATCAGGGCGTCAGACGCACCCTCACCCGCTCTGCTGCAAGAGCCGGACAGAACCAGCAAGCCTGCGAGCACAAAATGCTCTGCTCTGGTTGGCAGGGGAATGGTCGTCTTGCGCGAACTCATGTGGTTGGACGGTGTCTGGGTGCGACCGCGGTCGCTCGGATTGGCGGTGCGGTGTGCCACGATCGGAGATTACTACAGTCAGTAGCAAGGCGGTGCAGTTGCTTTGCTCGACAATGCAGGTAGTCATAATTGGGACGCTTGTGCAGCATCAAACAGACCTGTGCTGCCGGATGGCCGTGCCCAATGCTCGCCTCGGGCTGGCTCGATGCGTGATAAGTTGGCATTCGCGTGACGTTGCAGAAGTTTTGTCGTGAGCACACGTGGCAATGCCCCGTTTGCAACGAATCTGCCCTCGCATGGTCGGTGGGCACGAGATTGCGCCCTTCCTTGCTATGCTTCGATGATGCGACTTCTAGCCGCTTCTTCTGTTGTGTTCGCTGCATCCCTGACCGTTGCGTTTGGCGTGCTGGCGAGCGATGTGCAGGCGCAGGATCCGAGTCGTGATTTGCCGGCGCGGCGTGTTGCTGGGGTGACAGCTGAGAAGGCATTGGAGCTAGGCCTCGCTCGGCTGCGCGCCGGCTGGCACTGGGAGGCTGCGCGCATGTTCCGTGAGTTAATGGTCCGGGACGATGCCAAGCCGATGCCGCACTTGCTGATGGCTTTGGCGATGCGGGATGTGCCAAATCGCGCGGCTCGGCATTGCCATGATGCGTTGGCTCGGCGGGCAGCAGCATCCGGCTCGGAGCAGTTGCTGTTGGCCGCTTACCAGACGTATTTTGGAGTGACCGACCAACCGGAGCTTGACGATGCGAGGTTCCAGAAGTTGCCCGAGCGGCGTCGTGCCGAAGCATTGATTGATGCCCTGGTCAAGATCACAGGCGAGCACGTCACAGCTCGGTTGGCGAGAGAGCTTGTGGTGGTCGAGCGACTGCAAACGAGCGCAGCTGTTGATTCTCCGGTGGTTCATGCTGGCGCAGGTGGGGGCGAGCAAAAGCGTCCCCAGAGAGATTTGTTGTTGTCGCATCACAACGCGTTTGTCGACACGTTCCATCAGATGCCCTTCATCGTGCCTGGCTACCAACTAGTGGCCAGCAAGGGCGCTGGTCTCTCCTCTAAGCTGCGAGTGCTTGCCCGCATCCCACGGCACCCACATCACAGCGTGACCCACCGCATCGGTGATTTGTTGCCCGGCTTCAGCGTTGCGTTGGACCCGAGCCGGGCCGCCTGGCAGCCGCGCCAAGCCACCGGCTTCGAACTTGCTCGCGGCATGGGCGGTAAGGCGAAGTTGTCCGACTACCGCGGCAAACCCGTTCTGGTCGTGTTCTTCCTCGGCTTTGGTTGCGCCCATTGCGTGGCGCAACTCGCCGACCTCGATCCAAAGGTGTCGAGTTTCCGCGACGCCGGCATCGAAGTGGTGACCATCGGTACCGACGATCTCAACCAGGTGCGCGCTGCGCGTCAGGCCGCCGACGAGAACGGTGTCGACCCGCTGCACTTCG
Organism: uncultured bacterium; assembly: GCA_937906475.1. GTDB lineage: Bacteria > Planctomycetota > UBA1135 > UBA1135 > UBA2386. The sequence continues at coordinate 46,434 of CALCZA010000179.1, read as the reverse complement.
ATGTCTTGTGTGACCCGAAAGGCGAGGTGTTCAAGCAATGGGGCGTCTGGGACGAGTTCTCAGACGAAGCGTTGCATGGCTCATTCCTCGTGGATGCCTTGGGCCGCATCCTGTGGCAGGACGTCAGCGTGCGGCCGTTCGAAGAATCGGACTGGCTGCTCGCAGAGTCGCAGCGTTTGCTGGCCGCGTGGAAGTAGTGGCCGCTACTTGGCCGCGTGTTCGAAGAACGCGACGCCGCCCGCCTGCAAAGCAACTGCGGCGGATGCCACGAGCTTGTTGGTCTTGAGGTCGACCACATCGAGCGCGCCCGGATCGTTGTTCTTGCCTTCCGAGCTAACGAACGCGTAGCGGCCATCGGGGCTGATCACGACGCCGTGCGTGACGCGTTGCGTCGACTTGAAGCGCGCTAGTTCCTTGCCGTTCTTGTGGCTGCGGTCGGCGAGGTCCCAGATACCAATCGCACCTTCCGTTTTGTAGGTCGCGACAAGCGTCTTGCCGTCGGCGGTGATGTCGAGGTTGTAGGGACCCTTGCCGGTCGTGAACCGACGACTGACCGACCAACTCTCGGTATCTACTTCGACGATCGTTGCCTTGCCGTTGAGTGCCGCATACAGGTGTTTGCCATCTGGATGCGGCGACACCCACGTCGGCTTGGCCTCGGACGCGTGACCCTTAGGCAGGTTGATGTCGAGTTGCAAGTTGCGCTTGACGGCGAACGATAACGCGTCGATTTCATACAATTCGCCGGACATCATCGCGCATGAATAGTGAAGGCGTCCATCCTTGCTGAGTCGCGAGCCGTGCGGCATGGCGCCGGTGACCGTGCGCGCTACTTCGACCATCGCGTCTGGGTCGACGATCGATACCGTGCTCGGCAGCATGCGACCGTGCAGGTTGAAGTTGACGCAGTAGAGCAGGCCCGTCGCCGGGCTGATCTGCATCGTCGCCGGGAACATGCCCAGTTCGCATTCGCCGACTAGCTCGTCGGTGTCAGTGCGGTACTTGTAGAGCAAGCCGAATGGTTTGCCATGCGCGATCGATAGATACCAATACTTGCCCTTCGGACCGACGGTCAGGCCATGCGGGCCTTCAATGTCGGTTGGTTGGTAGCCGACTTCGATCACCTTCTCGACCTTGGCATGCTTCCCGTCGAAGGCGATGCGGTGGACTTCGTCGGCGGACTCGCACGCGACGTAGACGCGATAGATGCCGTGCGCCGGCACATCTGCTTGCGTCACTTCTTGCGCGGCCGCCGTGTTAGCTGCGAACCCGATCAATAACGAAGCCAGCAGTGCCGGCCCTTGCATGGTTCCGCGCATCAGCGGCGGCGTCCGTTGTCGTCGACGAGTTCCACGCACCACAGGCCCGAGTTCCAGTCGGAGAAGAAGATCTTGCCCTTGTAGGGTTGCGGTCCCCAAACCATCGACGCGTTCGGTACGACGCCCTTCGGATGCGTTGGCTTGAACCAGGCGATTTCGCGGCCTTGTTGGTAAAGGTCGCCCATCAGTTCGCCAGAAACGTCGACGACGCGCAGGCCGCCGTTGTAGTAGGCGACATACATCAAGTTCCCGTCCATCCACAGGTTGTGGGTGCCGGCTTCCGGAACTTCATAGCGAGCGACTTCTTGCGGGTTGTTGAGGTCGGTGAAGTCGATGAAGTGCACCCAACCGCGCGCGTAGGTCGGATGGTCCTTGGTGAACAAGCCGTGCGGGAAAGCTTCGTCGCCACCGATCACATAGAACTTGTTGGTGTCCGGACTGCGCCACGGGAACACCGCGTGGTTCCAGCCACTTGGGTAGGCGTAGTTGCCAATTTTGACGGGGTTGGATGGTGAACCGCCCTTGATGCCGTTGCCGACGTCGACGAGGTGCAGGCCGTAGCGCCAGTTAGCTGAGTAGGCGATGCCATCTTCAACCCAGACATCGTGGATCGACGCGCCTGGCTCGAAGATCTGGTAGGAGCCAACGCGGGTCGGTGCCCGCGGGTTCTTGATGTCGAGGATGTCGTAGCGACGACCGGCGCTCAGTGCGTAGGCGTAGCCCTTGTCGATGAATAGATTGTGTACGCCGCCGGTTAACTCGTCGTTGAACTCGGCGATGCGCTCGGGCTTGCGCGGGTTGGTGACATCAAACGCGACGAGGCCGTTCTTGCGGTCGGAGGCGCCTTCGCGACTGATGATGCAGAGGCGGCCATCTTCGGACACCTTGACGTCATTGACGGTGCGGGCGTCGACAGTGACGGTCGCGATGCGTTCGATGCGCTCGGGGTCGGTGACGTCCCAGAAGATCGCGTCGCCATTGGCGCCCCACGTGCCGGTGACGCAGTAGTCACGGCCGTCGACACCTTCCCAAACCCATAAGTCGGAAGTGTGCACATCGAGCACGGCACCGTGCCCGATTTTCTTTAGCTTGCGCTTCTGGCTGAGGCGCTCGTTGCAGCGGATGGTCTTGCGACCGACGGCGTTGCCGCATGTCGCGACGATTGTGTAGAGCCCCGGCTTCTCGGCGACGAAGCGACCGTCTTGTTTGATCTGGCCAGTGGCGGCGTTGCCGAGCGTGTCATCTGGCGTTGCCTGCACCGTGTAGAAGACCGGGATGTCGCGCAATGTGGCGCCGTTGTCACCGCTTAGGTCCGCGTCAAAGCGCACGACATCGCCAGTGCGAACCGTGTCGCTCGGCGTCGTGACGTTGATGCTGCGCACGGGGTTTGGCAGGACCTCGATCGCGTGCTCGGACGACAAGCCACCGCCACTGACCTTTAGCGTTGCCGAACCCGCCTTGCTCGCCGATATGTAGCCGAAGCCGTCGATCGCAAAGGTGTCCTGGTCGCTGCTGGCGAACGCGACTTCGAGGTCGTCGCGCACGACATCGTCTTTGTCGACGACCGCGCCGGTGACGCGCACGGTGGTGCCGAGATACAGCTTGCTTGGCGCGTTGCTGACGTTGATCGCGGCCGGTTCGGGATGGGGCACGGTAACCACCACCATTGCTTCCGGGCCGCGGCCTGATGCGAGCACGGCGCGCACCACGACCTCATAGTTACCTGGCTTGATGGCGGTGACTTCGCCGCTGCGGCTGACGCGTAGCGCCCGTCGGTTGCGCGAGATGTACATCAAGCGGCCTTCCGCAGGGCGTCCGCCAACATCAAGAATCTCGCCGCTGAGTTGCTTGGTTGCGCCGACCGGGAGCGTCAGCACGGGTGGCGTGACACGCACGCTGCCGGTCGCACTTGGTTTGCTCGTCTGTTGCGCGAGGACTGGGGTAGAGGCTGCGAGCGCGAGTAGCGCGGCAGTGGCAATGAGGCGGGTGTATCGCAAAGTGAGCTCCTGATGTCTGCGCGGAAACTGCGCAGGTGGCTAGAGTGTATGCGCCTTCGCGCGTTGGTTGCCAGCGCGGTGCGCCTCGGAACGCAACCGCGACATAATCGGTGCGCGGTGCGGAGCGGAAATCTTGGTCACCGGGGGTGGGGCTAGCCGCCTGCCCAAGCTCCGGCGAAGTCGGATTAGCTGGCTGGCGGTCTAGTTCCAATTGGCCGCCTAGGCCCAGGTGACCTTCGGCGAGTTGGTGAAGTCAACTTACTGGGCCTTGGTATTGCCGGTGACGCGAGCAGGCGCAAGTGACGATTTCATTTGCTAATGCTCGCGGTCAGGTCCGAAGACGGTTGCGAAGAACGTGCTGCGGCGGCGTGGCTGGTTATGCTCCAGAACCTAATGGTTAGCCATCGCATGTTGTCGTTCGCTTGCGTCGCCGTGTTGCCGATGCTCGCAGTCGGTGTTTCGAGCCAGACGTTTCCGGGAACCAAGCGAACCCCGCCAACACTCCGCGTGTTCTTGCTCGCCGGCCAATCCAACATGGAAGGTCAGGCAGTCGTCGATCTCGATCACAAGCAGCATTACAATGGCGGTCGTGGCACGCTACAGCACGTCATGGCGAATGCTCTGGACAAGCAGCGCTACGAACACTTGCGTGGCAAAGACGGTAAGTGGACGAAGCGATCAGACGTCGTCGTCTGGTATCGCGCGCGCGGCGAGCAGATGAAGGTGGGGGAGCTTTCGATCGGTTACGCGGTCTACGACGACTTGCATCACTTCGGCCCGGAGTTGCAGTTTGGTCACGTCGTCGGCGAGCACTTCGCGGACCCGGTATTGCTGATCAAGACGGCGTGGGGTGGCAAGAGTCTGGCGAAGGACTTTCGGCCACCGAGTGCTGAGGGCGAGACGGGTCCCTACTACACGCGCATGGTCTCCGAGTACCAGGAGGCGATCGCTGCCGTCGCGAAGACCTTCCCGCAGTTCGCCAAACACAAGCCGGAGTTGTCGGGTTTCGTCTGGTTCCAGGGTTGGAACGACATGTGCGACAAAGAGGCGACCGCGGCCTACGAAGCGAATCTTGTGCATCTGATTCACGATGTGCGCCGCGACCTCGGCGCGCCAAAGTTGCCGATTGTCGTTGCCGAGACCGGCAATGCCGATCACGAAATCTTCCGCAAGGCTCAGCGACTTGGCGTAGAACACCCAGATGTTGCCGGTCCCGCAGTGTTCGTGCCGACCCGTGCGTTCCTTCGCAAACCGGGGGATTCGCCCAACACTGGCCACGGTCATCACTGGTTTGGTAACGCCGAGAGCTACTTTTTGATCGGCGATGCGATGGGTCGAGCCATGCTGCCATTGCTCCAGTAGGGGTTGGCGAGGCGGGGTCGGTCTACTGGTTGCGGTTCAGCGCAGGTTTGTGACACGTATGTGCCTATGCGTCTTGGAGCTTGGCGTCACGGGGGCTTCGTGCCGATGAACGCTAGACTGCGACCCTCTGTCCGCATCCTCTCGGAGAATCCAACCGTATGTATCGCTCGTTATTCGCCGTTGGCGCAGCCCTCGCTGTCGTCTCTTCCGTAGTCAGTCAAGAATTACCACAGGCGTGGGCCGATCAACTGCAGTGGCGCAGTATTGGTCCGGCAACGATGGGGGGCCGGATCATCGGGCTTGCCGTCTACGAGAAGCAGCCGAGCACCTGGTGGGCGGCGACCGCTTCCGGAGGCTTGCTGAAGACGACCAATAACGGCATGACGTTCGAGCACCAGTTCGATCGTGAGAAGGTGGTGTCGATCGGCGCCGTCGCGGTGTCGCAGTCGGATCAGAACATTGTCTGGGTCGGCACCGGTGAGAACAATCCACGCAACTCGGTCAGCTATGGCAACGGTGCCTACAAGTCGACCGATGGCGGTAAGACCTGGAAGCTCATGGGGCTCGAGGGCACGTTCCAAACGGGTCGTATCGCGATCCATCCGACAAACCCCGACATCGTCTACGTCGGCGCACTCGGTCGCCTCTATGGCCCGAACGAAGAACGCGGCCTCTACAAGACGACCGACGGCGGTGAGACATGGAACAAGGTGCTCTACGTCGACGATGTGACGGGCGTGGTCGACATCGACATGCATCCGACCGAGCCTGACACGCTGATCGTTGCGACTTACGAGCGCAAGCGTGATGGCTTTGACACCAACGATCCGGCCAAGCGCTGGGGGCCTGGTGGTGGCATTTGGAAGACCACCGATGGCGGCACCAATTGGATGCGCGTCAAGAGTGGCTTGCCGTCGTGCAACCTCGGCCGCATTGGCATCGACTACTATCGCAAGGACCCGAACGTTCTGATGGCAGTGGTCGAGAGCGAGAAGATCGCCAAGCAGCCTGAGAGCGCGCCGTACCACGGCGCGACGGTTGTTGGTGCTGATGCAGGTGTCAAGATCACAGCCGTCGAGGCACGTCGTGGCGGTGGCCGCGGACGTGGTGGTCGCGGCGGTCGCGGCGGCAACAGCACACCCGAGACGGGAGAAGCGCCGAAGAAACCAGTCGATACGCCGGCGAAGACCGCTGGCCTCAAGAAGGACGACATCGTGTTGTCGATTGGTGGCAAGCGTGTCAATACGCAAGCAGAGTTCGAGCGTGAGTGCCGCCAATACAAGGCCGGCGACGAAGCGGTGCTCGCAGTCGTCCGCGACAGCAAGGACCACAAGATCACGATCAAGTTCGGCACCTACCCGAAGGATGCGCGTTCGCCGTTCACGGGCACGCTCGGTGGCCAGGCCGGCAACATGCAGGATCTGCAAGGCAAGGACGGTCATGAGTATGGCGGCGTCTACAAGTCGACCGATGGCGGCGAATCGTGGCAGCGCATCAACTCGCTGAACCCGCGACCGATGTACTACAGCCAGCTTCGCATCGACCCGAGCAACAGCGACAACATTATGATCTGTGGCACGTCGCTATACCGTTCGACGGACGGCGGCAAGACGTTCGAAGGCAACGCTGGTCGCGGCATGCACGTCGATCACCACGCGCAGTGGATCGACCCGAACGACGGAAATCATATCATCCACGGTTGCGACGGCGGCATTCACGTCACCTATGACGCTGGCAAGAACTGGGATCAGCTCAACCACGTCGCAATCGGACAGTTCTACCACGTTGGTGTCAGCACCGACCGCAACTACCGTGTCTATGGCGGTCTCCAGGACAACGGCAGTTGGGGCGGCCCAAGCCGGACCGCGGGCACTGGTGCCCGCAACCAGGACTGGCTTCGCATCGGCGGTGGTGATGGCTTCCGTTGCCTAGTCGATCCGGACGACAGCAACATCGTTTACAGCCAGAGTCAGAACGGGCCTCCTGGATGGCGCGATCTCAGCAGCAGCAAGCGCGGCAGTCTGCGCGGTGGCAGTGGCGAGAAGGGCGAGCGCATTCGCTACAATTGGGAGACGCCGTACATCTTGTCGGGTCACAACAGCAAGATCGTCTACACGGCCGGCAGTCGGGTGTTCAAGTCGTTGAACCGTGGCGCGGGCATGAAGTCGATTTCGCCGGTAATCACCAACACCGATCGCGGTGCGGCGACAGCGTTGGCCGAATCGCCTAGCGACGCCAACGTCGTCTATGTCGGCACCGATGATGGTGCCTTGTGGGTGACCCGCGATGGTGGCGCCAACTGGACCGATTGCTTTGCGCCGCTGGAGCCGGCTACTGAAGAGGTGGCAGAGGCAGTAGAGTCAGTTGACGGTAGCGTTATTCGCGGTCCATCCGATGCCTCTGTCGTCTCGGCACCAGTGGTCGCCGCCGACCCGACCGCATCGCAACCGATCAGCAAGCTTGTTCCTGGCCCGCGTTGGGTCAGCGAGTTGGTTGCTTCGAAGTTTGATGCCAAGCGCGCCTACGTGACGCTTGATGGTCACCGCAGTGATGACGACGCGGCCTACATTCTGATGACCGAGGACAAGGGCGCAACCTGGAGTTCGCTCGGCAAGACCCTGCCAGATGGTGCGGGTTCGACGCGCACGGTCCAGGAGGACCCCGTCAACGAGAACGTGCTCTATCTCGGCACCGAGTTCCAAACGTTCGTGACGATTGACCGCGGCCAACACTGGACGCGCTTCAACGGCAACTTGCCGACGGTGGCGGTGCACGCGTTCGCGCTCAACGTGCCGTCCGGCGAAGTCGTTGCTGGCACGCACGGTCGCAGTCTATGGATCGGCAGCGTCAATGAGATTCGTCAGATGACGAAGGAAGTCATGGCCAAGGACGCGCACTTCTACAAACCGGTTTCCGCCGTGATCTGGCGCAGCAGCATCGCTACCGGCGATACCGCTCGCCGATTCGCCGCCGAGAACCCGGCCGATGGGGCGCACCTTGCCTACCACCTCAACAAGAAGGCCAAGTCGATCAAGCTTGAGATCCTCGATAGCAGTGGCAAGGGTGTGCGCACCATCGAGGCTTCTGGTGACAAGGGCTTCCATCGCGTCAGTTGGAATCTGCGTGGGCCGGTTGCGATGCCGGCGGGTGCCAGCGAGCGCGCGATGCAGTTCCTCCGCCGCCGTGGTGGTACTCGAGTTGGCCTTGGGGTCTACACCGCGCGACTGACGGTTGATGGCGTTGAGATGACCCAGAACATCAAGGTCGAAATCGACCCGGATCACACCGATCCGAGTTGGATGCAGAACGAAGAAGAAGCCGCGTTGCTCGAGTTCTTGGAGCAGGAAGGCGAGGAACAGCAGGGCGGCGAATAGCGCTGCTGCTGACCACCCGCTAACCTTTGCACATGCAGAGGTTTTGCGACCTGGTCATGGCGGCTGTCATTGCCGCAAATGCAGCGGCTCAATCAGTTCCCGAGGTTGCCCCCGGGTCATCTCAGGAGGCTGCGCAGGCATTGGTGTACAAAATGCGCCACCGCCTGTCGGATCGCGACTTTGCCAAGGTCGCTGCGGTCACGACGATGACCGAACTCGACTTGTCGCGCTGCAAGGCGCTGAGCAAGGGCGCGCTGCGCAAGCTGTCAGGCATGCAAGAGCTGCACACCTTGTCCTTGGCCAATTCGGGACAGCTTGTCGATGGGGTCGCGCATCTGAGCAAGCTGCCGGCGTTGCGCGTGCTCGATGTCAGTCGCAACAAGGAATATACCGGCGCTGGTTTGTCGGCATTGACGCAACTGCGTGAACTCAACCTCAATAAGTGCGACGCGATTCAGGGCAAGCACTTGTCGGAGCTGCATTCGTTGCGGGACCTTGAGACGCTGCGCCTCTACGGCTGCCACAAGATCAAGGATCCGGGGTTCAACCGGTTGTTCGCCAAGCTGCCGAAGCTGCACACGCTGGAACTCGCGTTTTGCTGGTGGCATGAAGGCCATGAGTTGCAGTGGCCCGAGCATCTCGTGCACTTGGATTTGCGTGAATCGAAGCGCCTCGTCGATCCGGCGATCGCGTCGATACCGAACAAGCAGGGCCTGCGAACCCTGAACCTGTTCCAGTGTCTGGTGCTGACCGATCGCAGTCTCGCGTCGCTGCGCGGATTGACGGAGTTGACTTGGCTCGACCTCGGCAGCATTCGCGCGTTGACGGATGGTGGGCTTGCTGACGTGGCGACGCTGACGGGACTGACATATTTGGGCCTGTGCGACAACGCGAACTTCACCGGTAGCGGCTTGGTGAAGCTTGCGACGCTGACCAAGCTTGAAGAGCTCAATCTGTGGCACTGCGAGGCGCTGACGGATGACGGTTTGCTTGCGTGCGCTTCGATGCCGGATCTGCGGCGCTTGGTGTTGTCTAGTTGTGCGATGCTCGGCGACGCCGGCCTCGCACACTTGCGTGATCTACAGTCCTTGCGGCAACTGCATCTCGATGGTTGTCATGGGGTGACGAGCAAGGGCATAGCCTCGATCGATGGGTTGCAACTAGAGGAGTTGTCATTGAGGGGCTGCGATCATCTCGATGACGCAGTTGTCGAGTTGCTTGCCAAGATGCATTCGTTGCGCTACTTGGATCTTCGCGATTGCCTGAACATCACGGCGCCGGCTCTCGCAAGGCTGCGTAAGGCCAATCCAGACTGTCAGGTGAGGCCATGAGCAACCTGCCGATTCTGAGGATGTTGGCGCGCACGCTTAGCTGTTTGTGGTTGTTCGTTCTCGCGATGACGTCGACGCGGGTGCCGGCGCAAGAGTCCGGCGCAGCGGACCGCCCGGATGTACAGCAGGTCACCGAGTTCTTGTCGAGTTACTGCGTGCGTTGCCACGGTCCCGACCGTCAGAAGGGCGACTTGCGTCTCGATACGATGTCGCGTGACTTCACGGATCTGCGAGTCGCCGAGCAGTGGCGGTCGGTGTTCTACCGGGTGCGTTTCGATGAGATGCCGCCGCGCAAGGCCAAGAAGCAACCGAAAGGTGACGCGCGGCAAGCCTTGCTGGAATGGATCGATGGTGGCTTGCAGGCGCAAGGGCGCGGCATTCACTTGGCTGAGAAGATGCGGTTGCCGCAATACGGCAACTACACGGATCACAACATGCTGTTCTCGGGAGAGGTCACCGAGGAGGCATATACCGAGGCTCGACTTTGGCGTCAACGTCCGGCGATCTACGCGCAGATCTGGGCGCGACACTACGGCACGCAACATCGCTTCTCGGTGAAGGTCGGTGGCGCCCGTCGCGATGGTGATTTGTTTGAGGTGCAGCACGGTCCGCATCGCGGCAAAGCCATCACTTCGCGCTACTTCGTTGATCAGCGCTACGCGAATCCGTTCTACGAGTACGTGCACCACGCGTCGGGCATCACCGACTACGCCGACATCGCCGCGGACCAGTCTTCGCTCGAGGCGTTGTTGACCAACGCCGAGAAGATGGCGGAGATCTTGACGGTCGGCCAGTCCGTTGCGATCACTACCGAGGTCAAGACCAAGGACAGTCGCCACGGCAACAACCACGGCATGTTTGTCGGCGGCGAGGTGTCTACCAGCACCGAGTTGCGCGGGCGCATCCCGCGTGTGTTCCGCGCCGTGATGGATCACGACGGCGAGGTGCCGAGGGCTGTGTTCGGCAAGGCAATCGACCTAGGCTTTCAGTTGTTCTTGCGACGGTCGCCGGGCACTGAAGAAGTCGAGCACTACTACCAAGACCTGTTTCTCAAGAACGCTGCGCTCGGCAACACGATGGCGTTGCAGGCAGTGTTGGTGGCCATCGCGATTTCGCCCGAGTTCGTCTACCGCATGGAAATGGGACTCGGTGAGACCGATGAGCATGGCCGGCGCATGTTGTCGCCGCTCGAGTTGGTCTTTGCGCTGCAGTATTGCTTCACCGACCAGTCACCGTTTGGTGTCGAGGAGTTCGATTCGGACGATGTCTTCGATAAGCAAGTCGAACCTCTGATCAAGAAGGCGCTGACGGTGGATCATCAGGTCCGTTACCCCGGCCATGGATGGTTGGCTGATCAGATGCGCGAAGGCAAGTTGCAGACGCGCGCTGATGTCGAGGTTGCGGTGCGGCACTTGTTGGCTGCGCGGCAGCGCAACCTGACGCCGAATCACAACCGGGACATAGCCTCAGTCAGCAACCCGCGCATCCTGCAGTTCTTCCGCGAGTTCTTCGGCTACTACAAGGCCAAGGACGTCTTTAAGGAAGTCGACAACTTCAAGAAGCGCGACGGGTTCCAGCAGTTCAACAACCACTCGGCGGATCGCATGATGTACGACACCGATGCGTTGGTGTTGCACGTGCTGAAGAAAGACCGCGACGTGTTGTATGAGTTGTTGACGACCAACAAGGTGTTTGTCAGTTACTGGGCCGGCAACCACGACCAGAAGCAGATCAAGCGCGCCGGTGGCGAGCAGCGCTACCGGTTGGCGCACGACACGCAGAGCTACAACCTGGATCCGATGGCGTTCGAGCACCAGCGCGGTGCGCCAATCGTTGTGCCCAAGGAGCAGCGTTGCGGAGTGCTGACGCAACCGAGTTGGTTGGTGGCGCACTCCGGTAACTTTGACAATGACCCGGTTCGGCGCGGGAAGTGGATTCGTGAAAAGTTGCTGGCTGGCTATGTCATGGATGTGCCAATTACGGTGCAGGCAGTCATTCCTGATAGCGAGACCATGACTCTCCGGGAGCGGTTCGAGGTCGTGCACGACAGCGAGTGCTGGCAGTGCCACAAGAAAATGAACCCGCTCGGCATGCCGTTCGAGGCCTTCAATCATGTCGGCCGATTCCGCGAGTTTGAACGCGAAAAGCCGGTCGATACGAGTGGCAGTGTCGGCTACGCCGATGCCTATGGGACTGGTGACGATCTCGAAGGCGCAGTCGAGAACGTGCGCGAGTTGATGGAACGCCTGGCGCGTGCTCCTTTGGTGCGTCAGTCCTTCATCCGCCACGTGTTTCGCTACTGGATGGGGCGCAATGAAGTGCTCCGAGACAGCCAGACCTTGATCGCGATGGAAAAAGCTTACATCGCTAGTGGCGGCAGCTTTCGTGAGTTGCTGGTATCGTTGTTGACGTCCGATTCGTTCCTCTACCGCAAGTAGGATGTAGCCCGTGCTCTCTCGTCGATCCATTCTCCGTGGTGCGTCTCTAGGTGCTGGCTCAGTGGCTTTGTCGCCGTTCTTGCAGCATCTGCAGATGTTGGATTGCCGCGACGCGCGTCGGCAGTTGCCGAAGCGCTTTGTGTTTGTCGTCAAGGGCAGTGGCTTGCAGGGCGACTTCCTGGAGCCGGAGGGATTGAAGCGCGGCGGAGATTCCGTCATCAACGAGTCACTAGCTGGACGCGAGTTGCCGGACAGTTTGCGTTCGCTCGCTCCGTTCCGCGATCGCCTAACGATCCTGCAAGGCTTGAGCGGCAAGATGTGCACCACCGGGCACAGTTCGTTCTACGGGGCGCTGGGTGCTTATAAGGCGACCGGCCAAACGCCACCGACCGCCGCGACGATCGATGGACACTTGTCCGAGCGTTTCCCGTCAGTGTTCAACCACATCGGGTTGAAGATGGGGGCCGGCGGTGCGGGCACGGCGTATCCGTCGATCTCGGCGATCGGTAAGAACCGGCAGTTGCCGTTCCAGTGCAATCCGGAACTCGCCTACATGAACCTGTTCGGCAGCATCGTCGACACCGGCGACATCGCCAAGAAGTATGAGCGCAGTGGCAGCGTGCTCGACTTCATGTCGGACGACATCAAGAAGCTTCGCAGTCGCTTGCCCGGCCCGGAGAAGGAAAAGCTCGAGCACTACCTCGACGGCTTCGAAACCCTGAAGAACCGACGCCGCAAGTTGGTGTCGATGCAGCAACAACTCAAGGCCAACGCGCCCGAACTCAACGACAAGTACACCTCAAAGGTCTCGACCCATCATCTCGACGCCCACTTTGACATGGCGACGGCTGCGTTGATCACCGGCATCAGCAACGTCGTGACGCTGCACTGCGATGACTTACAGTCGTCGTATGCCGGCCTCGGCATCACGCCGACTGTGCACTCGATCGGGCACGGTTCGAGTAACGGAACCGAGACGGCGCAAGAGTGCCGGAATCGCATCCGCACGTTCCATGTCGAGTTGATCGCATCGATGGCCGAGCGCCTAGCTAAGGTGCCTGAGGGCGATGGCACGATGCTCGACAACACGGTCATCGTCTACGTCAGCGATAACTCTAACTTGCACCACTCCACGGCAATCGAATGGCCGATGGTCGTGCTCGGCAACCTGGGTGGTCAGCTTAAGAGCGACGGCCGTTACCTCGCTTATCCGCGCTACGGCCGCAAGGGCCATCGCACGATCGGCAACTGGTTGACGACGCTGTGCCACGCGGCGGGCCTGCCGCAGGATCACTTCGGCCAGGCAGATCTTGCCTTGGCCAAGGAGATCGATCAGTTGGGCCCGCTACCCGAACTTCTCGCTTAGTAGCGACGGGGTGCTAGAAGCTGCCCAAAGTCAATTCTAGTCCGATTGCGCTGCCGGCCCGAGGTTAGCGCGGGCATGCCGGCGGCGTCGTTGCTGTGAAGCTATGGCGCCGTGTTTAACGTTAGCCGTGTTTGTCGTTAGCAAAGCGGAGCCTGCCGGGACGCATGGCCCGGGCCATCCTGCGTCTGCTTTACGCGCCAAAGATCTCCGGCATGCCGCCGGTGCTATCGACGAACGTGTCCGTCTTGACGCCCACGGCGTTCAGCATGCCAACGAACACGTTGCTGAACGGGGTCGCTTCGTCGTATTTGCGGTAGTGGCCGTGCTTGATGCCAAGCTTGCCACCGCCGATCAGTGCCAGTGGTAGATTGCGTGCGTTGTGCGTCGTGCTACAGCAACCGCCATAGAGGATCTCGGTCGTGTCGAGTAGCGACGTGCCGTCGGGATCTTTGATTTCGTTAAGTCGCTTGACGAAGTAGGCGAACTGCTCTGCGTGCCAACGGTCGTAGCGACCCCACTGTTCCCAATGGCCATCGTGTGCGTCGTGGCTGATGGTGTGGTGGCTGCGTTTGATGCCGAGTGCGCGGTTGGGGAACGAGTCCGCGAAGCCCATGCCGTCTTCGCGGCCGGTCATGTAGGTGACGACACGGGTCAGGTCGAGTTGCAGCGCGAGCACGATCAAGTCGTACATCGAGCGCAAGTAGGCAGCCGGATCGACGTTGGCTGCGATGTCGAGATCGACCTTGCTTGCGTCAAACTTCGGAAGCGGGCGATCGAGCCACGCTTCGTTGCGGCGCAGTTGTTCTTCGACGGAGTCGAGCGACTGCATGTATTGCTCGAGTTTTTCTTGGTCGGACTTGCCGAGGCGGCCCTGCAGACGCTTCGAATCTTCGAGGATTAGGTCGACGATCTTTTTGCCAGCCGCCAGGCTCTTCTTGCGTTCGGCGGTGGTGACGCCGCCGCCGGGAGTGAAGTAGCGTTCGAAGATCAAACGTTGGCGATGCTCCGAAGGAATCGGTCGCGCCGCGTGATCAAACGACAGTGTCGAGGTGCGCGACTTGTAGCCAACGCCGCCGTCGGTCGACAGCACGAGCGATGGGTAGCGGGTGTGCTTCTTCAGTTGCAGCGCGGCAGTCTGATCGACCGAGATACGGTTCTTGTAGACGTCGCCCCGCATGTCGCCGGCAGTTAGCCAGGTGTCGCCGGCGAGGTGGCCGAGCAGGTTGCGCGATAGTGGGTGGCTGAGGCCGCCGAGCAGCGTCATCTTGTCGCGGAACGGCGCGAGGCACTTGAGCACCTCGGTCAGTTGGTAATCCTTGCCCGGTGTGTGTGGCAGCCAGCGCCACTTGCCCCACTTCTTGTCGTGCTCCTTGGGCATCGACGCGCCGTTCGGGAAGTAGACGTAGCACATCCGTTTGATGGCTTCTGCAGGACTCCCAAGCGGTGCTGTTGCGGTAAGCAGCGGTTGCATCGCGTCGAGCATCGGCAGCGTGACAGCTACACCGGTACCGCGCAGGAAGGATCGACGGTTGAGTTGCCAGGGCTTCTGCATGCTCAGCGCTACGCTGGGTTTGGGGACTCGTACGAGGCTGCCATGGTATGCAATTGCGGGGGGCTGGCAAACCCGTGATTGCTGTGTATGGAAAATGCACGGCCTCTGCCGGCGCTATTACTTCGATAGGAACGACGGCGACGTCACGATGCTGCGCAGGACCGAACGGGCGCGGAAGCCGTCCGCCGCGACCTTCTTGAGAATCTGATCGATCTCTTCATCATCCGCGAAGTAAGTCTCCCGGCCGAGGGCGTAGGCAAACAGGTGTTCGATGACCGACCGCGCGAACGTGCTCTGCTGCTCGTCGATCAACCATTTCTGGATGCCTGGCAGGCCATCCACCTCAGTGCCGTCGGGCAGTATTGAGGTTGCGTCGATGACCATGCCCTTGCGCTTGGTTTGGAAGCGGCCAACCGCGTTCATGCGTTCGAACACGAAGCCATATGGATCGATGCCGGCGTGGCAGTCGCGGCACGAGGCCTTATCGCGGTGGGATTCGATCTGCTGCTTTAGCGTCATCTTGTCGAATCCGGGGGTCTCCGGATCGAGGTCGGGAACGTTTGGCGGCGGCGGTGGCGGTTCGTCGCCAAGCAAGCGTGCCTTCAGCCAGACCGCGCGTTTGATCGGGTGGGGCTCGGTGCCATCCGAATGGCCAACATGGAAGGCACCGTGCGACAACAGGCCACCGCGTCGTTCGGGTTTGTCTGCCGCAATGGGCACTGGTCGAAACTGCTGGCCCTCGACGCCTTGGATTCCGTAGAACTCGGCAAGGTTCTGATTGAGCATCGCGAAGTCTGCTTGCAGCAACGTCGATAGTGGCATGTCTTCATGGAAAACGTGCTCGACGAACGTGTAGGTCTCTTCGGCCATGTCGCGCTTGACGTAGCGCGTGTAGTCGGGGTGCTTGTTGACGTTGATCGTCATGCTGTCGTGACGATCCATGCGCAACCATTCGTAGCTGAAGCGGCGCAGGAAACGAGAACTGCGCTCGTCGCTGAGCATGCGGTCAACTTGCGTCAGCAACTCCTGGCGCAAGTTGCCGCGTTCGGCCAGTTCACGCAGTTGGGCATCCGGCGGCGAGTTCCATAGGAAGTAGCTCAGTCGGTTGGCGAGCATCCACGCTGGCAGCGCGTGGTCATCGCCGATTTCGTTAACGGGTTCGCACAAGAATAAGAACTCTGGCGAGCACAGGATCGCGACTAGCACTTCCTTGATCGAATCCTCGTAGGTTTCGTAGTCGTTGCGGATCGACTGCCAGAACTTGAGGTAACGATCGACTTCGTCTGCCTGGGCTGGACGGCGGAAGGCGCGCGAAACAAACCGGTCGAGCACGGTGCGGGTGTAGGCCGTGTCGTCCGAGCGGGTGTCGGCGTCGATGAAGATGTTGGTGTGCGACTGCGGCGGCCACTGTGGCAGATAAGGCGCTTCGAACTCAATCGACTCGACTAGTAGCGGCGGGCCGGTTTCTTTGGCGGACTTGACCAGGTGATCATTCCAAACGCCGAGTAACAGAAAGCCAGAAAGGATCTCGTTGTCGCCGGACTCGGGCGCCGGAATAGGCAGGTTCTCAAGTCGCCCGATGAAGTCGTATGTCTGTGCCTTGCCGAGTTCCGCGCGCACTTCCTGCGAATCACCGAACGTCGTGTAATCCATGCCGTCATCGGTGCGCGTGCCGATCAGCGCGCGAATCGATGGGTTCAACTGCTTGACGGCCTGGTTTTGCTTTTCGTCGTGAATCGACAATCGATGCACCAGCGGGTGGTCATCCGGCAGAGGCGTGATCACAACGTCGGTGAAGCCCATGAAAAACGGGCCGCCGAGTTCGAGTGATTGATTGCCCTTGCGCATGCCGACGACGCCAAGTGGCGTGGCGACGCGCGCGCGCATCATTTGCTCGGCACTCATCTCCGGGCGCTCGTCGATTTTGTGGCCGGCGCACTTTAAGCGCACCGACGGCATCGCCTCTTTCTTGACCGGACGGTGTACTAGGTCGATCTGGTAGAAACCGTCATGGGGCAGTTGGAAGCGAACGCGAGCCTTGCTGTCCTTTGGCACATCGACTGGCACCAGCGAGTTGCCTTCCTTGCGCAGGTTCTTGTGTTGGTCGCTCTGCTTCGATGAGATGAAGATCGACTCGCCGGCTGTGGATGGCGTCGCGGATAGTTGGTCGTCATCGGACAGTGTTGCCATCGCGATCGGCTCATCGAGTCGAACTAGGATCTGCTTGCGCAGTGGCGGCACGTAACCGCGCGATGCCTTGACGCGCATGATGAAATCACCGTGCTCCGGCCAGACGCGCTGCATCTCTAGCTTGAGGTTCGGCGATGGACCTTGCCACGAGGCTGGCACAACCTCTTTGCGCGGCAAGGCCGATAGCAGCATCATGCCTTCATCGACGCTGCGGAATCGGTCTTGACCCGAGCCGCGAAGGCCGACGCTGATCTTGCGTTGGATACGCTTGCGTGCCTTGATCTGTTCGTCGGTGCCGCCCGTGATGACGCGGCCATTCTCAAGGATCTCGACCGTGAAGTCGTTGGGGTTCAGCGCCACTGCTTGGTAGCCACCGGTCTTGCCGGCGACCTTGCCTTTGCCGAGGTCTTTGCCGAACGTGACGCGGTAGTGGGTGACCTTTGGCTTGGCCTGAGCGATCGCTTGGGCGAGGCCCTGGCGTGCGATGATTTGGTAGTTGTCGAGGTGTAGTGACGATGCTTGCAGCACTTCGCCGTTGTTGCTGAAGCCGTTCTTGGCTTTGCCATCGTCCGGCAGCGTCTGCGCGAAGTCGATCTTGACGCCGAGCAGGTCCTGCAAGCTGTGGGTGTATTGATCGCGCGTCAGTCGGCGCATGACGACGCGGCGGTCGCCCTTCTGTCGCTCGGCTGCAACCTTCAGCGACTCCTGCATCCAGCCCACCATTAGGCGACGTTCTTGGTCGCTCATCTGGTCTTCGTCTTCGGGCGGCATCTCGCCGCTGTTGATCATATCGAGCGCTGAGTGCCATCCTTCAGCGTCGGCGCGCGCTGTCATCTTCGGGTCGAGGATGTTGAGCTGAACGTCACCCTTCTGTTTTTTGTCGCCATGACAGCGGAAGCAGTACTTCGCGAACAGCGGCTCGATCTGTTTCGTGTAGTCGATTGGCGCAGGGTCTTGCGGACCCTGGGGATCATGCTCCGCGACGCGACCTGTCGTGAAAGCGACGGCCGTTACGATGGAGGCGATCAGTCCGCGACGTCGAAGTGCTGGGTGCATATGCAAGGTGTGGGCGCACCGAGCTTAGCAACCCAACGCCGCAGATGTCACTTACCCTTGTTACCGGTTTCGGTAAGCGAGAATCGCAGCGTTGTTTGGGGCGAATAGCAGGGTGCCATTAGGTGTGGCGACCAGCGAACGAATGTCGCCGAATAAGTTGATGCCGTGTGCTTGCGGGGGCAGAACGGTCAGCTTGCCTTCGACCGCTTGCAGCACAAGGCCGGTGCCGCCGTCGTGACGGCCCGTTTCCGGCTCCGGGGAGAAGTTGTTCTGGGCGCAGACCAGCAGGTCCTTTTGCACGACCATCGCGTTGATCGGCGCGATCTGGGCGCGGTGCGGCAGTGTCTCGATCGTGAAGTGGCCCTTGCCATCATTGCGCAGAATACAGCTGGCCAATTGGGTCGCCGCCAGTTCGCCGCAGGTGCTCAGTTTCTCTTCGGTGTAGATGTCCTTGAGCAGACTGCCGGCGAACTTCTCGTAGGTTGGAAAGCGCTTGCCGATGCTTGGCATGGCGCCACTGCTGCAACTGCGGCCGCGAACGGGCAGCAAACGATCGCCTTCATACTTCGCTTCGACTAGGTCGCGGTTGCCGTCGTCGTCGAAGTCGCCGAAGTAAAGGCGCGCGGGCTTTTTGGGTGAGGCTTTGTATTTGGTGTTCCAGCCCTGGTTGCCAGCGATGTAATCGAGGTCGCCATCACCGTCGACATCCCATTCGGCTAGGCAATTCCACCAGCCCGTTGCCTTGCTCAGTCCAGCCGCTTCGGTTGCGTCGGTGAAGCGTTCGCCATCGTTGTGCAGCAGGCGAATCGGTTGCCAATGCGCCGCGACCAGCAAGTCGAGTTTGCCGTCGCCATCGGCATCGGTGAACAGCGCGTCGGTGACCATGCCCGCGGTTAGCAGTGGACCAGCGATGGCTGCAGTCACATCCGTGAACGTGCCGCCGTCGTTGCGATAGAGGCGGCTGGCGGGCGCGTCTGGGTAGGCGCCGGGCACAAGTCGGCCAGCAACGAAGACATCAAGGTCGCCGTCGCCGTCGTAGTCGCCGACCACGGCGCGTCCCGATGATTCTCGGATGTCGGGGAACGCCGAGTCATCTCGCCTCAATGTCCCCTTGTGATTGCGGTAGAAGCGGTCGCGAAGGTTCGTGTGGCCCGATGCAACTTCGCTGCCGCCGCTGGTTACTAGCAGGTCTGTGTCGCCATCCCCGTCTGCGTCAAACAAGCACGCACCGACATCTTCACTCGCAGCGTCTTTGCGGAATAGATCCTCCACAGGTAGCAGGCCGAACTCGCCGTGATTGACATGCAACTGGCCTGGTTGGTCTTTTGCGCCGCCGACGAAGACGAACTCATCGGATGTCGCTAACGCCGGTCCGAGCCGGCTGACGAGTGCTGGCAATAAGGGTTGGGCGACATACTCATCGAAGTCATTCTCGCGATGCATGTACGAGGACAGGGATTTGCCGGTCTCGGCGGGCACAAACAGCGGCGGTTGCACGCTGGCTTCACTGACGGCGTCAATGCTCGGTGGCTCCTGATTGCTTTCGGTGATGATGTAGCGCGCGTGCGTCTCGAGGTTCTCGAACTGCTGGACGTGACCCGAAGGCCAGTAGACCGATATGTGCACCGTTGCCGCATTGTCCAAACCGAAGTGCAACTCCGGTGCTTGGCCCGATAGGTAGCCGCGCGAAAGCACCAGTTCGCGCACGATGCGCTGGCCACTTGGCAACTGCGCAACGACTCGCGTGCCGACGCCGAAGCGTTCGCTGCGCTGGCCCTTGAGTCGCACGATGATGGACTTGCCGGCGGTTGTCTGGTTCTCGTAGAGGGCGGCCGGTGCTTCGAAATTGTGCACTAGCACGTCGAGGTCGCCATCGCCATCGAAGTCGGCGAGCGCGGCACCATGTGACACCGCTTCGAGATCGAGGCCCCAGTCCTTGCCGGCGTTTTCGAACACCAGATCTTTGGTGTTGCGCATCGCGACGTTTTTCTCAGGGACCGCTGCGACGTTCTGGATCAACGCAATGGCGGCCTGTTGACGACCCTTGCGCCACAACTCGGCGACCCGCAGTTTAAGGTCCGGGTCGGTGTCAAAGCGCGCGATGCCGTTGGTGGCGAATAGGTCGACCCGGGTGTCGTGGTCGAGATCGCCGAACAACACCGACCACGTCCAGTCGGTGCTTGCGACGCCAGCAAGCTTCGCTGCTTCTTGGAACTTGCCCATGCCATTGTTGAGCAGCAACGCATTGCGCATGACCTGCGGCGGTTCGGAATGCATCAGCACGGGTCGCTCTTCTTGCATGTCGCCCATCAAGACCTTGGCCTTCTCGTGGGTCGTCATGCTCATGTCGGCGATTAAGAAGTCGAAGAAGCCATCGCCATCGACGTCGGCCGCATCCGAACCCATGCCGTAGTAGGCGGTGTGCGGCAGCGCTTCCTTGGTGACGTCGCGAAACTTGCCGTTGCGCTCGTTGTGGTAGAGCGTGTCCGGCGTTTCGAGGTCGTTAGCGACGTAGAGGTCCGGGTAGCCATCGCCGTCGTAGTCACACCACGTTGCCGACAGACCCATGCCGTGATCGGCGATGCCGGCGCTGCTCGTGACGTCGATGAACCTGCCGGCGACGTTGCGAAGTAGGCGGTCGGGTTGGCCAGCAGTGTAGATGTGGCCGCGGAAGGCGAAGAAGTGCTTGTGCAGGTCCTCCGACAACGCGCCGTTGGTGAGCTTGCCTCGGGCCGCGAGTTCCCGCAGTTGTTGCCATTGCTGCTCCGTTGGCACCAGTTCGGTCGGCTTCTTCGCGATGTCTTTTGGTGGCCGGAAACCGTGCAGCACTTCCGGCGTGTCGGTCCAGCCAGCGTGCAACGCGCGATTTGTCAGCAGGTAGAGGTCGAGGGTGCCGTCGCGGTCGTAGTCGGCAAACGCAGCCATCGTCGATGCCGCGACCAGATCGAGGCCGAACTTCTTGCCGTTCTCGGTGAACGTGCCATCGCCCAGGTTCTCGTAGAGCAGGTTCTTCGACTCGATGTTGCAGACGTAGAGATCGAGATCGCCATCGCCGTCAACATCCGCGAAGGTCGCGCCCGAGCCCCACGCGGCGCCGCCGTCGACGTTCCCGGCTGTGGCAGTCACGTCTTCGAAGCGCAGCGGCGCGACCTGGCGGAACAGTTGGTTCTGGCCGTCCTGCGACACCATGTAGGCGTCGAGCAGGCCGTCGCCGTCGTAGTCACCGACGGCGAGCCCGGCGCCGTTGGTTAGATAGGTGTAGCGATTTTCGCGTCGTAGCCGGTTGATGAATGACAGGCCCGATTCCGTGACGGGAACACGGCGGAACTGTGGCCGGCCAGCCGCATGGCCAGTCGCGACCTGCAACTCCTGCTTTTCGATGCCGGCCGGAATCTCCGGTGCGGTAGGGCTGCCGCACGCAACAAAACAGAGCAACGCGCCACTCAGCAGCGTCCAATGGTTGCGCTGGATTCTGTCACGTCGCGTTGGCTCGGCACCTTTGGCAGTGGAAGAGGCCGTCGGGTTCATGGCGTCACTATCGCACGCTTGCCGGCATTCGCCCACAATAGTCACGCCTTCCTCGTTGCCGAAGACCTTCGCTGCCAGCCATCGGTGGTCGTCGACTGTCGTTCGCGGGAATCCTGCGTTGCCGCTGGAACTGGGCTTGTTTGGCTTGCATAGGCCGATCTGTATGCCGCTCACGCCGACATTACGTAGTCGTTCGTAGTTAGCCAGTGGTTCGAGACGGTACTGGGCAACCCGTCCCGATTGGTTGGCAGCAACGCACTCGAATTGACCAGTGAGTCGGAAGCTGTGAAAGGCTCCTTGCGTTGCTGTCACCGGTTCGGAAAGGTGGTGGTGCCGAACATGTGGAACCGACGTAGCCGACCGACAATCTATCTGCTGGCGATCGTCGTTGGCGCAGTCGCCGGCCTGGGCGCGCTGTTGTTCGAATACAGCGCCGCGTATGTCGGGGACTTCGTGCTAGTTGGCATTGGCGGCTATGCCCCGAGTGGCCCCAAAGGCGAAGTCCACCTGGTGGCCAGAAGTGAGCCCGAGCACGGCATCGTCTGGTGGTGGTTGCTGCTGCTGCCAGCGATTGGCTGCGCGCTAAGTTCGCTATTGTCCGAGCGCTTTGCGCCGGAAGCGAAGGGCCACGGCACCGATGCCGCGATCGAGACGTATCACCGCGGTGGTGGTCGCATGCGTGGCCGCGTCCCGATCCTCAAAGGTGTCTGTAGCGCGCTGACGCTGGGCTTCGGTGGTAGTGGTGGCCGCGAAGGCCCGATCGCCCAGATCGGCGCAGGCTTTGGCTCCTTCCTTGGACAAACTCTCAGGCTCGGCGACCGTGGTTGCCGCACGCTGCTTGCTGCAGGCATGGCGGGCGGCGTTGGCGCGATCTTTCACGCGCCGTTTGCCGGAGCGTTGTTCGCCGCCGAGATCCTGTATCGCGATGCGGAGCTTGAAAGCGAGGTCGTGATCCCGGCATTCTTGTCGTCGGCCGTCGCCTACTGCGTGTTCTGCGGTTGGCTCGGCGAGTTCGGTGTGTTGTTCGAACTCGGCCCTGGCTTCGATTTCCACAACGTCTTCGAGATGTTGCCGTACACGCTGCTCGCGCTGGCGTTGTTGCCGGCGATCGGCTTCTACACGCGCTTCTTCTACGCTTGCGAACGGTTCTTCGCGCGTCTGACGTGGCCGCGCCCGATCGTTGCTGCTTTCGGTGGTTTGCTGACCGGCGCCGTCGCACTCGGCGCGTGGTTCGCGATGGGTGACGACCGGGCGCTGGCGGTGCTCAGCAGTGGCTACGGGATCTTGCAAGACACGCTCGATGGCAGCGTGCTCGGTTGGAGTGGTATCGGCCTGTTGCTGCTCGTTGCGGTCGGCAAGGTGTTGGCGACGTCGTTCACGATTGGCTCCGGTGGCAGTGCTGGCGTGTTTGGCCCGAGTATGGTGATCGGCGGCAGTGTCGGCGGTGCCGTGGGCTTGCTCTGCCATCAGGTGGGCTGGGTCGAGAATCCGGCCAGTCTCTGCATCGTCGGTATGTGCGGGTTCTTCGCGGGGGCGGCGAAGACGCCGATCTCGACGATCGTCATGGTCACTGAAATGACCGGCTCGTACCAGTTACTGCTGCCGGCGGTTTGGGTGTGCGGCTTGACGTTCTTGTTGTCGCGTCGCTACGTGCTCTACCAAAAGCAGGTTCTCAACCGCGCCATGTCGCCGGCGCACCGCGGCGAGTATGTCGAAGCGTTGCTCGAAGACATGACGGTCGCCGATGTGTTCGAACCTAGCGAGGTGGAGACCGTGACGTCATCGATGTCGCTGCGTGAGATCGTTCGCAAGATTGCGCACGGTCGGCAGGACTACTTCCCGGTCGTCGATGACGGGCAGTTTGTTGGCATCGTGTCGGCTCACGATGTCCGTGAGTTCACGTTCGATGAGAGCGTCTACACGATCGCGATCGCCGCCGACATCATGTCTAGCCCACCGGTCGTGGTGCAGCCCGAGGATGACTTGCACAAGGCGCTCGAGACGTTCGATTCCATTTGGATCGATGAGCTACCCGTGGTTTCGAGCGGCGACCCAAATCACATTCTTGGCCAGTTGCGGCGACGTTCGATCAACCGTGCCTACACCAAGAAGCTGAAGGAGTTGCGGGCCATGCAGCAGGAGCAGCGCGAGTCCTAACGGCGCCGTTCGCCAGTCCATATTCCTGTCACCGCGGAAGGATTCTGAGCCCTTAGTCAGTGTCGCATCACCGAATGACTCAAAAGTTTTGTTTGGACTTTGTTCGGGTCCGTGTTAGGGTGCTGGACATGCACCCGAGGGTGCCTTTGCAACGACAGCGATCCCGTGGGAGGGGCGATTACGATGACAACGAAGGCAGATAAAGCCGCAGCAGGCAAGGTTAGTAAGCAAGAGGCGTTGAAGGCAGAGGCACTCGGAGATGCCCTGGCAGCCATCCATAAAAACCACGGCGACGGATCCATCATGCGGATGGGCGATCGCACCGTGGTTCCGATTGAGGGGATCTCGACCGGCTCGCTCGGTCTCGACCTGGCCACCGGTGGCATTGGTTTCCCGCGAGGCCGCGTCATCGAAGTCTACGGCCCGGAGTCGTCCGGTAAGACTACGTTGACGTTGCATGTCGTTGCCAATGCCCAGCGCGAAGGCGGCACATGTGCGTTCATCGACGCCGAGCACGCGCTCGATCCTGCGTATGCCCGACGCCTTGGCGTCGATATCGATTCGCTGTTGATCTCGCAACCGGACAACGGCGAGCAGGCGCTCGACATCTGCGAGACGCTGGCCAAGTCTGGTGCCGTCGACTTGGTCGTTATCGACTCGGTGGCCGCACTCGTTCCCAAGGCCGAAATCGAAGGCGAGATGGGTGACAGCTTTGTTGGCCTGCAGGCTCGCTTGATGAGTCAGGCGCTGCGCAAGCTGACTGCCGTGACTGCCAAGAGCAATACGACCTTGGTGTTCATCAACCAGATCCGCGAAAAGATCGGGGTGATGTTCGGCAGCCCGGAGACCACTACCGGTGGCCGTGCCCTAAAGTTTTACTCGTCGGTGCGTATCGACATCCGCCGCATTGGCCAGATCAAGAACGGCGATGTGCCGATTGGTGCTCGCACCAAGGCGACCGTCGTCAAGAACAAGGTGGCGCCACCGTTCCGCAAGACGGAGTTCGACATCCTGTTCAACGAGGGCATCAACCGCCTCGGCGAATTGCTCGACCTGGGCGTTGAGAATGGCATTGTCCGCCGCTCGGGCACTTGGATGAGCTACGGCGAAACCCGTCTGGGTCAGGGCCGCGAGCGCGCTCGGGAGTTCTTGAAGGAGCACCCCGAGATGGCCAAGGAGATGGAAGAGAAGTTGCTCGACAAGCTGCTGCCGAGCCGTCAGCCCGATGCGGATGGCAAGGAAGCTGCGGATGCTGCTGCGAAGGCTGCTGCTGGGGATGGCGTTGCTGGTGGCGGCAAGTCGGTTCTTCCGGCGAATGGTTCCTCGGGCTCGGCCAGCAAGGCTGCCGCCGCGTCGCGTGGCCCAGTTGGCAACAATAAGATCCCGAGTCGCAAGTTCGGCGGCCGCTAACGCGGCCGCTAACGCGGCCGGTTGTGGGGCCGGTTGTGGGGCCGGTTGTGGGGCCGCTGCATGGTTGCGGCGGCCCGGCAAATACGGCAGGTGACGAGGGCTGGCTACCGCTTGCCGGTAGCCAGCTTCTTGCCAAGCACTTGGCTACGCGGGCACCAATTGGCTACAACGTTCGCCCCCGAATTGGGCAATACGAACCATGAAGTCGCTGACTGCCGCCGAGATTCGCACCAAGTACCTCGAGTTCTTCACAGGCCTTGGCCACACCGTGATGAGCTCGGACCGGCTGGTGCCCGCGAATGACCCGACCCTGCTGTTTACCGGCGCAGGGATGAACCAGTTCAAGGACATGTTCTTGGGCAAGGGCACCTTGCCTACGAAGCGGGTGACGACGTCGCAGAAGTGCCTGCGCGTGCCCGACCTCGACAACGTCGGTGTAACCCCGCGTCACCACACGTTCTTCGAGATGCTCGGCAACTTCTCGTTCGGTGACTACTTCAAGAAGGAAACCATCACTTGGGTTTGGACCTTCTTCCATGAAGTCTGCGGCATGCCAAAGGATCAGTTGGTTGTCACTGTCTACAAGGACGATGACGAGGCCTTCGACATCTGGACCAAGCACATTGGTCTGCCTCCGGAGCAAGTGTTCCGATTCGGCGAGAAGGAGAACTTCTGGCCGTCCGAGGCACCGAGCAAGGGGCCGAACGGCGTCTGTGGACCGTGCTCCGAGATCTACTTTGATCACGATCCGGGTGCGCCGATGCCCGATCGCGAAGGTCTAGAAGATCTGCCCGCAGAGCGCTTCCTCGAGATCGGCAACTGCGTGTTCACGATGTACGATCGCCAGAGCGATGCGTCGTTGAAGCCGCTGCCGCAAAAGAACATCGACGTTGGTCTCGGTCTCGAACGCGTCGTCGCGGTGTTGCAGCGCGCCGAGAACAACTTTGAGACCGATCTGTTCCGGCCCTATCTCGACCACGTTGGCAAGCTGTCTGGCACCAAGTATGGCGTCGACAAGGACAAGGATGTGCGCATGCGTCGCATCGCAGATCACATCCGTGCGATCACGTTCTGCATTGCCGATGGTGCGCTGCCGAGCAATGAAGGCCGTGGCTACGTCGTGCGCAAGATCCTGCGTCGCGCGGCGCGCGATGGTTATGAACTCGGACTGAAGAAGCCGTTCCTCTGCGACATGGTCGACGTTGTCGGCGCCGTGATGGGGGAGCAATACCCCGAGGTTCGCGAGAACGCCGCGCAGTGCCGTGCCGTCATTCGCGGCGAAGAAGAGAACTTCCTGATTGTCTACAAGCAGGGCATGAGTCGCCTCGACGACTTCTTGGCGACGGCGCTGGCCGGTGTCAAGAAGGGCTCGATGCTCGAAGGCAGCGGTGAGTTCGCGTTTCAGCTGCACGACACTTACGGCTTCCCGATCGACATCACCCAGAAGGTGATCGAAGAGTGTGGCTATGGCCTTGATGAAGCTGGCTTCGAAGCGGCGATGAAGGAGCAACGCGAGCGCGCCCGCGCCCATGCGTCGACTTCGGAGGCAGTGTTCACGGCGAGTGTTGCGGTCAAGTTGCGCGACGCTGGTTATGCGCCGACCGTGTTCGTTGGCTACACAGACGTTGTCGCGAAGAGCAAGTTGTGCTCACTGGTTGGTGAAGGCGAGGTGCTGCTGAGCCGCGCTGAGGCGGGCCACAAGGTGCTCATCGTCACCGAAGCAACGCCCTTCTACGCGCAAGGCGGCGGCCAAGTGGGTGACCACGGCTACATTGAGACCTCGACGGGCAAGGCCATCGTGCGCAACACGACGGCGCTCGACGGCTTCCATCTGCATGAGGCCGAAGTGGCGTCTGGCTATCTCGAAGGTGCGCAGGAAGCGCAGTTGCAAGTCGAAGAGGATGCGCGGAAGGCGACCGAGCGAAACCACACGGCGACCCACCTGCTGCACGCTGCGCTGAAGCAAGTGCTCGGAGACCACGTCAGTCAGGCTGGTTCGGAGGTCAATCCTGAGCGTTTGCGCTTCGATTACACGCAACCGGAGAAGCCCGCGGCGGACAAACTGCGCGAGGCCGAGGCGTTGGTCAACGAGCAGATCCTCAATGCGATCGACATTGGTGCGCGCGTGCAGAGCCTCGACGAGGCTCGCAAGAGCGGCTTTGTGGCGTTGTTCGGTGAAAAATACGGCAGCGAAGTTCGCACCTTGCAGGTGGGCGAGTTTTCGAAGGAGTTGTGCGGTGGCACGCACGTCAGCAACACCGGCAACATTGGTGTGTTCCGGTTGGTCAGTGAAACCGCGGTCGCTGCCGGCACCCGCCGTATCGAAGCAGTGACCGGCCGTGTCGCCCTGCGCATGGCGCGGGCCGAACGCGATCACCTCGCAAAGGTCGCTGGCCAACTCAAGGTGCCAGGCGATCAGGTGCCGATTCGCGTGCAGGAATTGAGCGACGAACTCAAGAAGACCAAGAAGCAACTCGAGAAGGCGCTCGCTCCCGACCTCGACGTCGAACTAGCCAAGCTTGCCGAAGGCGTTGTGACTCACGAGGGCAATACCTCGATCGTCTACGAGCGTCCGGGCATGCAGACCAAGGATGCCCAAGAACTGCTCAACCGCGCACAGCAGAAGTTCCAACCGTTCGCCGGGGTCGTGATCAGCAAGAGCGCTGACGCCGTGTTGGTGGTTATTGCGATCAGCAAGGACCTGACTGCCAAGCTGAAGGCTGGCGACTTGGTCAAGCAGTTAGCGGGGCTTCTCGGTGGGGGTGGCGGAGGCCGTCCGGATGCTGCGCAAGGCAAGGGCAAGGACGTCCATAAAGTCGCCGAGGCGGTCGCGGCAGCCGAAGCGGCCCTTACAGCAGCGGGTTTGCGGCCGTAGCGCCCTTGGCAGCGGCGGTCATACGGCCTGCGGGCATGTTTACACTTCGGCCCCAGCCCGCCGTTGACTTCACGCCGGCCGTCCGTAACCTGTCTGGCCCCACATTCCGGTGCTGGGCACGTCGCGGCGGTTCGCGAGGTGTTCCAAAGAGCACTGAGGGAATACTCAAATGGCAGTCCCCAAAAGAAAGATCAGCCGAGCAACCCGCGGTAGCAAGCGCATCCACAAGGTGCTTACCCGGCTGCAACTCGTTAGCTGCACCCACTGCGGTTCGATGATCCGTCCGCACACGATCTGCAAAGCATGCGGCCACTACCGCGGTCGCCAGATCCTCGTCGCGAACAATCCGTCCAGCTAGTCGCTGCCTAAGCTTGCTCGCCGAGCGAACTAGTTCCTGCTAGCGAATAGGCTCCGTGATCGACTTCGTTCGGTGCTCAGTCAGCCTGGGGAACAATCAGTAGTCGGTCGGGCGCAGTTGCGCTGGCAATGATTTCTAGGATGCTGGCGGATGAGCGTATGTTTCGCAGTTGGAACATAGGCACTGGTGTCATTGTCCTGCGGTGCTTGAGGGCGCCACCGGCGTTGCTTCACAGGCCTTTGATGGGGGACTTGCATAGGTTCGCCCTTGCCGCGATCAGCCTGTGAGCCACGTTGGCCCAGGGCCGGGCAAGCGAGCAGATCTCCGTCAAAACTCCGGCCGCGTCACCTGTTGTGGATCGATTCTTTAATGGATCGGTGTTCTGGATTTGCAGCGCGGGGTTTCCGCCCCATGCTGGTGCCTTGTCACGGTCGGAATCGGCCAACCTGTTTCCAGGCCGCAAGCGTTGGGCCCTAATCAGCCATGAGCAGAATCGTTCTTGATGCAGTCGGTGGTGATCACGCGCCGACAGAAGCTATTGCCGGCGTCGCGCTGGCGTTGAAGAGTGGCTTCCTGAGGCCCGACGAGATCGTGCTGACGGGGCCTGAGCAGCAGGTGCGCGACGCGTGCATTGCCGCCGGTGTCGCTAGTGATATCGAAATCGTCGATGCACCGGACCTGCTGTCGTGCGATGACAGTCCGACCGAGGCGATGCGCAATAAACCGCGCAACAGCATCGCGATCGGTATCCAGTTGGTGAAGGAAGGCAAGGCATCCGGGTTTGTCAGTGCGGGATCGACGGGCACCGTGGTCGCCGCGGCAACGCTCGGCCTGCGTTACCTCGAAGGCATTCGCCGCGCCGCGATCGCTTGCATCATCAAGGGCGAGGAACGACCGTTTCTGGTTCTGGACGTTGGCGCGAATCCCATGCCGAAGGCGCACCACATGGCGCATTACGCGCTGATGGGGTCGGCCTACTACGAGTGCCAATTCAAAACGGACAATCCTGTTGTTGGCTTGCTTAACATCGGTAGCGAAGCGCTGAAGGGCAATCCGATTGTGCGCGACGCGCACTCGCTGATGCAGGGTTTGCCGATCAACTTCCGCGGCAACGTCGAAGGCGATGAGTTGTTTACCGGTGATTGCCATGTCGTCGTTGCCGATGGTTTCAGCGGCAATGTGCTGTTGAAGGTCAGCGAAGGCGTTGCCGAGTATCTGCTGCGCACGACGTTGGGCGCGATGATGAAGGCCGGCGTCAGCAAGGAGCAACTCCAGGCGGTTAAAAAAGCCGTCATGCCTCGCGTCGACTTCAGTGAATACGGTGGCGCCTTGTTGCTTGGTGTCGAAGGCTACGTCACGATTTGCCACGGGCGCTCGCGCGCACCGGCATTTGCCAACGCACTGCGCTTCGCGCATCAGGCGCACGCCGGCAAGGTCAACGAGCACATCGTGCAGGCTGCCAAGGCCTTCAATCTGTCCGGCGCCGATGAAGGTGGCAGCCCCGCGACTGCACCGAAGGGCGCGACCAACGAGGAAAACACGTAATGGCAGATCCCTTGATCGGAGTGCGTCGAGTCGGCATCGCTGGACTGGGTCGGTATGTCCCCGAGAAGATTCTGTCGAACGCAGATCTCGAGAAGTTTGTCGATACGTCGGATGAATGGATCGTGCAGCGCACGGGCATCAAGGAGCGGCGCATTGCAGCCAAGGATCAATACACTAGCACGCTCGCCGTCGCAGCCGCCCAGCAGGCGCTCGACGATGCCGGCATGAAGGGTGAGGAAATCGAACTCGTCATCTGTGCGACGGTGACCGGCGACCAGCCGTTCCCGGCCACAGCTTGTCGCGTCGGCATGGAGATCGGCGCCAAGAATGCTGGCGGCTTTGACCTCGCTGCTGCTTGCAGTGGCTTCGTGTTCGCGACCCAGGTTGCCTCCAACATGATCGCCAGTGGTCAGTATTCGAAGATCCTGGTTTGCGGCGCAGAGATCCTCAGTCGCATCCTCGACTACAAAGACCGCAACACCTGCGTGCTGTTTGGCGATGGTGCGGGCGCGGCCATCTTTACTACGCTCGATATTGCTCAGCGCGGCGAATACCTCGGTGGCTCGATCTCGATGAAGGGTGGCGCTGAAGACGTCTTGGCGCAACCTGGTGGTGGCAGTCGACACCCGGCTTCGCTGGATTCCATCGAGCAGCGTTTGCACTTCATGAAGATGGGGGGCACCAAGGTGTTCCGCTTCGCGGTGCGCGTCTTTGCTGGCTTGGTTCGCGATGTCATCGAGAAATACGGCAAGGACGAGATTGGCGTGATCATCCCGCACCAGGTCAACCAACGCATCATCGAGTCCGCGATGGATCAGGCTGGTCTGCCTATGGACATGGTGTTCTGTAACATCAATAAATACGGCAACACCTCGGCCGCTTCGGTGGCCATCGCGTTGCGCGAAGCCTATGACGCCGGCCGCCTGGAAAAGGGCAAGCTGGTGGTGATGCCGGCCTTTGGTGCCGGCATGTCTTGGGGTCACACCCTGTTGCGGTGGTAGCTACGTCTGCTGCGCTGGTGGCTCCGCTGGCGCGCAATCTTGTTCAACTCACCTTGCTTCGTTGGCCGCAATCCTGGCAACCCGAATCCCCCGTTAGCACATGAATCTGTCTTCTAAGGTTGCTCTCGTTACCGGCGCATCGCGCGGCATTGGCCGGGCGGTAGCTGTTGAACTCGCTCGCCAAGGTGCCGAAGTGTTCTGCACCTCGACCAAAGCGGGTGGCTGCGATGAGACGCTCGAAGCCATCGCTGCGCTTGAGAACGATGTCGATGCGCATGCGCTCGTCTGCAACGTCAGTGATTCTGAGTCGGTCGAGGCGCTCGCCAAGGGTGTGCTCGACGAGAAGGGCAAGCTCGACTTCCTGATCAACAATGCCGGCATCACGCGCGATGGCTTGTTTCTTCGCATGTCGAACGACGACTTCGACGACGTGATCAACACCAACTTGCGCGGTGCGTTCTTGGTTTGTCGGGCGTTCGCGCGCTCGATGGCGAAGGCGCGCACGGGTCGCATGATCAATATCGGCTCGGTGGTTGGGTCGACCGGCAACGCGGGCCAAGCGAACTACGCCGCCAGTAAGGCTGGCCTGCTCGGTCTGACGAAGTCGCTCGCGCAAGAACTAGCGGGTCGCAACGTGACCTCGAACGTGATTGCTCCAGGTTTCATTGAGACCGACATGACTGCGAGTCTGCCGGACAACGTGAAGACCGAGATGCTCAAATTGATCCCGCTATCACGCTTTGGCCAGGCTCAGGACGTCGCACAGGCGGTGGCGTTCTTGTGCAGTGATGCTGCGGCCTACATCACAGGCCAGACACTGGCTGTCGATGGTGGCATGACCATGTCGTAGGGCTCGTGGCGCGTGCTGGGCGCAATGTCGTTGCGCTGACTCGGGCCTGCTCCGAGTCTAAGTGATTGGCTACGCAGGTGATCAGCGCACTTGAGCGGGGAGCAGCCGGGGCAAACTCATTCCGTTTGCGCGAGCAATCTTCGCTTTTACCGGCAGCGTCATTTGCTAAGCTGACGACTCGATTCACTTCGGCGGCTCTCTCTTCCGCCTCACGTGGTCACGGACGGTGTCCGCGGCCCAATCGCTCCACAGTTCCTGGTCATCCAGTAGCAATCGACGGCAGCGGTCTACTTAGGCCATGTCTTCGAGGCTCATTCGTGGTGGCTGCACTACATACAACTTAGAGGCAAGAAAGTGTCGAAGACTGAAAACATCGAAGAGCGCGTTCACAACATCGTTTGTGAGCAGCTTGGTACCACCCGTGACAAGATCTCCGCCGAAACGTCGTTCATCAACGACCTCGGCGCTGATTCGCTCGACACCGTCGAGCTGGTCATGGAGTTCGAAGACGAGTTCGAGATCAACATCCCGGACGAAGACGCCGAGAAGATCCAGACCGTCGGCGATGCCGTCAAGTACATCACCGGCAAGCTGAGCTAAGGCGCAGCAGCCGACGATTTGCCTGCTTGGCCTGCCGGTTCCGCGCCCTGAAGGGGTGCGCGATCCGAGACGCTGAGCTATCCCGCCAGGGTTTCCTGGCAGAGCTGTCGACTGGCAGGACTGCCATTTAGCAGCAGTGCCGCGTGAGACAAGCGTAGCTTGGTCGTTGCTTGGCACACCTGCTCCGTGCATGTGTTCCGGGTCATGCGACCACTGGTTAGCCGTGAGGTACAACGATGAGTAGACGCCGCGTCGTGATCACCGGGGTTGGGGCACTTTCGTCCCTTGGCCTCGATTTGCAGACTACCTGGAGCAAGTTGCTCGAGGGTCAGTCTGGTGCTGGTCTGATTACCAAGTTCGATACCGAGAAACACACCGCCAAGTTCGCTTGCGAAGTGTGGGATTGGAATTCGGAGGATCACTTTCCCAAGAAGGAGTCCAAGCGACTCGAACTGTTCACGATGTACTACCTCGTGGCAGCATCTGAGGCGATGAAGTCGTCTGGCTTGGACATGGATACCGAGGATCGCACGCGTGCCGGCTGCATTACCGGTACCGGCATCGGTGGCATCCAGGAGATTGAAGCCAGCAAGGTGTTGCAGCGAGCTCGCGGTGCCGACCGTGTCAGCCCGTTCTTCATTCCGAAGATCATGGCTAACGCGATGGCTGGCCAAGCGGCGATTCGCTTCGGCTTGATGGGCACCTGCTACGTGACTTCCTCGGCATGTGCCAGTGCTAGTCACGCGATTGGCATTGCGATGCGGACCATCCAGTATGGCGATGCAGACATCATGCTCACCGGCGGTTCGGAAGCGGCAACGTCCGAACTTGGGCTGGCAGGCTTCTGTTCGCTCAAGGCAGTGTCGACTCGCAACGACGATCCGAAGCGCGCGTCACGCCCGTTCGACAAGGACCGCGATGGCTTTGTGATGGGTGAAGGTGCTGCGGCGATTGTGCTCGAAGATTACGAACACGCTAAGGCGCGCGGCGCGAACATCCTGTGTGAACTACGCGGCTACGGTTCGACCGATGACGCGTTCCACATTACGGCCCCGAACGTGGATGCCGATGGTCCAAGCCGCGCGATGCAGATGGCGCTGAAGGATGGTTCCCTGAACCCTGAGGATGTGCAATACGTCAACGCGCACGGCACCAGTACCTTCCTCAACGACAAGATCGAGACCGCTGCTGTGCGTCGCGTTTTCGGTGCCCATGCCGACAAACTCGCCGTTTCGTCGACCAAATCGATGGTTGGCCACCTGCTCGGTGCGTCCGGGGCAATGGAATTGGCAGCCTGCGCTATGTCGATCAAGAACAGTGTCGTGCACCCGACGATCAACTACGAGACGCCTGATCCGGAATGCGACCTCGACTACGTGCCGAATGAGGCGCGCGAGATGAAGGTCGACTGCGCGATCAGTAATTCGCTCGGCTTCGGCGGGCATAACACGAGTCTGGTCATTAGTAAGATCTGATTCGCGAGGTGTTTGAAGTCGCTGGCGGATTTGCGCCGGCGACTCCACCAGAGGCGCGCCGAGCGGTGCAAGGCGCTTTGATCGGGGGCTTTCCGAACCGTCTGCAGGCGGGGGTGAATTGCCAGGGTTTGGCCCAGCAGATCCGCCTGCAAGATGTCGCATCAGGCAGTTGCGGTGCAGGAAGAGGCCTCGCAGGAGAATCTCGCGCGCACTTCAGACGCCATCGAGGATCAGTGTCACCGCAAAATCAGCGCCGACCAGGACGCCAACCCCAAACGTGTTGCGACGTTTCAGTTGATCAAATCGGTGACGCTTGCGACGATCCTTCCGCTAGTGGTCGAGAACTTGATGCGCCGCATCACTGTGCTCGAGCACGCCAACAAGAGCATGGTCGAGTTGCTCGCCGAGCTGATGAAAGCTCTATCGGAGGTTTGATTGCGGACAGTACTAGCTGGTGACATCGGCGGCACGAAGTGTCGGTTTGCGCTGGTTAGTGCAGACTTTGGGGTGCACCTCGTGCAGCGCGTCAGCACCGTTCGCGAGCAGGGCCAGTTTGTAGCGGGCATGCAGGAGGCGGTCCGTGCGATCCTGACACAGTGCGAGCACCTTGAGGTTGGTGGTGAGCCACTTGAGGCGCCGAGTGCGCTGGGGTTCGGAACCGCTGGTGTCATTCCAACGGATGGCAGCAGCGTCAACCACGCACCCAACCTGCCGCTTGAAGGCTTTCCGATGGCGCAGTGGCTGCTTGACGAGTTTGGCCTACCGGTAACGTTGATCAACGACGGTCGCGCCAGTGCCTGGGGCGAATACCTACGCGGCCATGCAGCCGGCCAGGATCCGTTACTGTGCTTGTTCCTGGGCACGGGCATCGGCATCGGCTTGATCGTCGATGGCAAACCCTACGGTGGCGGCAATAACGCGGCCGGTGAGATCGGCCACACGATCTACCGACCTGGCGGCCGGCGTTGTCCGTGTGGCCGACTCGGTCACTATGAGGCGTATTGCGGGGGCCGAGCGATCACCGAGCGAGCGGCTGAAGAAATCGGACCAGCGCCGTCTGGTCGGTGGACGGTCGGCAACCTCGTTAGTTTGTCGCAAGAGCCTGGCGACGATCCGCGCGCCGGTAAGGCTCGCCAGATCCTTGAGGAGGCTGCCGAAGCCTTCTGCGCCCTCGTGTCCAATTGCTGCGTCTTGCTTAACCCGTCGGCGATCGTGCTGGGCGGTGGTGTGCTTGCAGGCTGGCCTGGATTGCGGGATCGAATCGTTGCCCACGTGCATGACATGACGAACGAACCGATCCGCGCGAAGTTGCAGTTCGTGCCGAGCATGGGTGGGTCAGACGCCATCCTGTGGGGAGCGGCCGCAGCGACAGGCGCGCTGTGGACGCCGTCATCCTGAGCGGGTGCCAGTAGCTTCGGCTGCAGACGTTCCGCTACAAGCGCTTCTCTACGGTCGCGCCGAAGCCGGGTTGCACACTATGCTGGGGTTCTGCCGTGTGGCTGGTTTCGGTCAAACCACCAACGGGGATGGGTGATCACCATGGATGTAGCGATTCTAGTCGGCGGAGCTTCGCCAGAACACGATGTGTCGTTGGCGTCTGCGGCGCAGGTGTTCGCGCATCTGGATCGCAATCGCTGGAATATCTGGCCGGTGCTACTGCAGCGTGATGGCATGTGGCGCGTCAGTCGTCGGCCGCTGAATGCTGACGAGACGTGGTGCGCCGCAACCGCCACGAATCCGGACAGTGCCGAGCGTGATGGCATGCTGCCCGTGATGAGACCAGGTGCCGCCATCGACTACTTGCTGGATGAGGCCGGCGTGCAGGTCGCATGGCCATTGTTGCATGGACCGTTTGGCGAGGATGGCACCGTGCAAGGCATGCTCGAATTGAGCGGGTTACCTTTTGTTGGCAGTGGCTGTGCTGCGTCGGCAGTCGCGATGGACAAGTTGCGCACGCGCCAGGTTTACCAGGCAGCCAAGATCGTGACGCCTTTGGCCTACGAGCCGAGTGCGCCGTTCGAACAGGCCACCGCAACTCACGAGTTCGCGGCGCTACGCGAAGCGATCGGTACGCCGGCGTTCGCCAAGGTAGATGCCTCCGGAAGTACTGTTGGCATCGCCCGCATCACGAGCGAGGCTGACTTGGAGTTGTTCTTGACGGCCAATCGCGGGCGCTTCCGGCGGTGGTATGCAGAGCAGGCCGTTTTCGGTGAAGAGATCACCGTCGCCGTGCTGGGTAACACGGGTAGAAGCCCATGGGCATTGCCGCCAGTGGGTATTTATCCAATCGATGACGATTGGTTTACCCACGATGCAAAATACCGCCCGGGTGCGACCGAAGAGTGCGTCCCGCCGCGCGGTCTTTCGGAAGCCATGGTGGATCAGGTCCAGCAGATAGCTGTGCGTTGTCACGAACTGCTGGTTTGTGATGGGCTCTCCCGCACGGACATGATCGTCACCGAGCAAGGACCGGTCGTGCTTGAGACCAACACCATCCCAGGAATGACTACAAGCAGCCTGTATCCGCAAGCCGCCGCCGCCGCCGGGATGACGTTCTCTGGTTTGCTGGATCGGTTGTTGGAGTTGGCCTTGGAGCGTCCGTTATTTATTGGTGCGTGTGCTGCTGATGGCATTGCATCCGTTGCTGGCACGGCCGGCATGCACCGTGAGGCATCCGCCGGAAACTGATCGACGTGTTACATCTGCTCGCAAACGCTGCCCAGAAGCAGGCGAACGATAAGGACGAGACTGTCGAGGCACAGTCGTTCTGGCAGTGGCTCTACGAAGTTTGTAGCGAGCCCGGCGTTATCGAAATCTTGTTGTCGGCTGCCATCGTCGTGACCGTGCTGTTCTTGTGGTGGCGGCTTGCGGGTTTGGTTAAGAACGCGCGGGCTCGCGAGGCCTTGCTGGACTACTTGCTTGGTGTCGAACAGGCGATGCAGGGGGACCTAGCCGGTGCCGAAAAGCGTCTGTCACGCGTCTTGCAGCAAGACCCGGAAAACCACTACGCACGGCTACTGCTCGGTAAGGTTCTCGGTGATCTAGGGCAAGCCGAACAAGCCCATCAACAGCACCTTTACCTGCAACGCGCGTTCGCAGTCGAGAGCGGTGACAACGACTTGATGCTGGCCCAGAGTCTGCTTGGTGCCGGCTTGCCGATCGAAGCGGCAGAAGTTGCGGAGCGTGCCCTCGAACGCATGCCGCAGAACGTGGCTGGCTGGGACTTTGTCTATCGCGCCCGTCTGCAAAATGGCGATCAAGAAGCGGCAGCGCGCGCCGGCAAGAAACTGTTGTCCTTACTTGGCGATGGTCCCAGACGAGACAAGTTGCGCGTCGATTTGGCGCGCACGCTGGCGGAGGTTGGTACCCTGCGGTGGCTCAAGGGCGATCGCCGATCCGCTGTGCAGTCTGCCAAGGAAGCGGAAGGCCTCGATGCTGCGATGCAACGACTCCCGTTGCTGAAAGCACGGCTGGAGGCGCAGGAACATGGCGTCGCGCAAACCGCGCGTCAGTTGTCTGCAGCGAAGGTCGAGGGCTCGCTGGTCGTCGCGCAACCCGCCGCCGATGCGGTGAAACTGCACGGAGTTGCATCACCATCCGGCCAGCAGTTACCAATGGCGACGTTTGAGGGCTTGCTCGAGAGCACGCGGTGGTCTTGCCAGGCGTGCGGCGGTCCCTTGGCGCGCGAAGTGGCGCAGTGTCCGCGTTGCGCTGCTGCCGAATCGGCAAGCTTGGTTGAGCCGAACCTTGTGGCGACCATCGAATCACCGACTGAGGCGATGGACCGCATCGATGTCAACGATGCGCACGTGCAACGACTCGTGCGTTCGTTAGCCGCAGGTGGGCGAAGCTGTCGCGACGAGTTGCTGCATCTCGGAGTGCGGGCCGTCGAAGAGGTGCTGCGATTTGCATGGAAGAACTCAGGCGCGACACGTGATCTTGCTATCGACGTGTTGCAGGCGATGGGGCCGACCATCGCCCCGGCATTGTTCCGTGCCAGTGACGCAATTGGGCAGCAGCGTTTGATCTCGGTCGGTCCGGGCCCGGAAGTCATTGTTGGCCGCATTGTGCAAGGCTTTGATCTGTCGGCGCGGCCGCACATGGAGAGCTTGTTCGCGTCGTCACGGCCGGACCATCGCCGCATCCTGATCGACTACTTCCTTGGGCTTGGCGATGTCGAGGCCTTCCAATCGGTTCTGGAGCGCTTTCCTCCGATGGAGATCCTGCACCGCTTAAATAACGCGGAGCCCGAAGTGTTGCAGCGTTTCCTGCAGGCGATTCCGCGTGGCCACTTCGTTGTAGATTCGCTGTTGCTTGAGCATACGTTTTATCGTGATGACGCGTTGCTCGCGGCGGTGCCCGATTCCGACGATCCGGAGGTGCTGGTTGCGGTCATGCTTGCGCGTGGTCCAACTCGTGCGTTGATCACGGCACTGATCGTTGGGGCTAGCGATGACCGTTTGGCAGCGACGTCGCAGCGAGTTTTGGAGGAGCTAGGCGAGCAGGTGCTTGAGCACGTGCTGGCAGCCTATGCCGACCCGGATTTGGTCGAGACAACCCGCAAGCGCTTGGCGCGAGTATTGGTGCGCGGTGGGGAGTCGGCGGCAGAGCGTATCGCCGACAGCTTTGGGCCGGAGGCCACCTTGCTAGATGATCGCTTGCGTCAACTACTGGTCATCATCGGTGACCCGGCAGTCGATCCGATGGTCGCGGCGTATGAACGTTCTGGCTGGTGGGAGAAAGTCTCGGTTGGTTTGATCGCGCGCCTCAACAATCGCCGCGTACAGATCGCGTCGGCGCTTGCGGATCTCGGCACCAAGCCAGCGACCAAGGCATTGAAGGCGCTGCACAAGCGCGAGAAGGACGATAATCTGCGCTTGCACCTATCGCGTGCTTTGCACGGAACCACCGGGACAGAGGGTGGTGGCGCCAATGGGTAAGATGGGCAGCCTTCTGCGCAAGGGACTGTGGGCGCCGGTAAAGGCGATCCTGCCCAAGAACCCGTGGTTGCGGGTTCTCTGCTACGCATTGCCCGTGTTGTTGTTGTTGGCGCTGTTCGGCCCGGCACTTGACGTTGTACTCAAACTCGTGGATCTCGTGATTCGTGTGATTGAGCCGATGCTGCAGACGACGGTCGGTCGCGTTTTGTTGCTGCTGGTCGTGCTAACGATCACGTCGCTGTTGCTGTTCTGGTTGCTGCGAGGCCGCGTCCGCGAGATGCGAGCGGAAGCGACCTTGGGACGTCACCTGCAGGCGACGGCAGCGTTGGTCGGCTCTGATCGCAAAAAGAGTCACGAGTTGTTCCGCCGGGTTTCGAAATACCGTGGGCCACTGCCGAAGCGCTATCCGCATGTCGTGCAGGACGCGAACCTTAAACTTGCCCGTCAAAGTCTCGCCAGCAACAACGTCGATGCAGCTCTTGGCTGGTTGGCGCGCTGCGTTGAGCCAGGCCTGCCCAAGGAATTGACGCGCTCGTTGGTGCAGTTGCGGTTGCAAGCGTTGCGACGTCAGGGCGAAGTGCTGCCGGCGACTCTGCGGCGTGAAGCCGAAGCAGCCGTGGGGCGTTTCCCTGATGACGTCAGCATGCTGGCTGTGCTGCGAGATCTTGCCGAAAGCGAAGGCAACGAGGATGAGGTTCTGCACTGGCAGGAGAAAATCGCGAAGCATGCTCCGCCGGCTACTGCCGTGCGCGAACGGCAGCGATACGTGGATGCGTTGGTCGCTGCTGGCACCACGGCTCTCGATTCTGGCAACCCCGATGCCGCGAAGAAACTGGCGAAGCGATTGCAGAAGGCGGAGCCAGATGGCCCGTCCGGCAAGCTGTTGCTGGGAGATGTGCATCGAGCGGCCGGAGAGTTCCGGCAAGCAGTGCGCCTCTACGGTGGCACCCGTTCGCCGACGGGACTCGACCGCATTGCCGAGCTTCTGACGGAGCATCCTGGTGCTGTGGAACCGCGCGAACTGCTGTCAAGCTGTCCGATGCAGGGTGTCCTACTGTTGGTTGCCCGTGAACTGGCGCGCGCCGGCGAGCACGAACGCGCGGAACGCGCGGCTCGCGTAGCCGCCGAAGCGTTGGGTCCGACGCCCACAGTTTGTGCGGTGCTCGCCGAAGTGCTCGATCTGCTAGGGGAGCAGCAGAAAGCGCAGTTGTTGCGCGAGCAGACGGTTGCGCAATTGTTGTCCGCTCCAGGCGTGGACTCCGGCAAAGCTGCGAAGGACTCGTAGGTCGGGCTAACTACGCAGTGCTTGACGACTGAGTGTTACGAAACTGGGCGCGCGTCTGCTGGGTGATCCGCCAGCATGTTGCCTAACAGGTTTGATTCAGATCGTTCCGCGACCATTGCGATGGTCCTATTCGATGCCCGCATCGAGGCATTCTGCGCGCGTGACGTTGATGGCGTTGGCCGCCACCGCAACGATCAGCAACATGACTTTGGTGCTGCGCAGTGGCCCGCAGGTCATGGTCGCCTGGGCAATTCCCTTTGGCTCGCTCGAGGCAGTTCCTCATCAATGATGAGAGAGCAATGAAAATGGTGCCGGAGGCGGGACTTGAACCCGCACGCCTTGCGGCGCTTGATTTTGAATCAAGTGCGTCTGCCGATTCCGCCACTCCGGCTAGAGGGGGCGGCGCAGCCTAGGGTGCTGAGCCCGGCGGATCAACAGGGGACACAGCAACATCTTGCAGTCGATGCAAGCCTGGCGCTTGAGTCAGAACGATGCCTACCCGTTCGGCGGCTTCGATCACCAGCCTCGCTTCGTCGTAGTCGCACGCTAGTCGGTTGCTGAGGGCGTAGAGCAGGGCGTCGGTGGTCACCGTTACCGTTCGCCCGCCGAGGCTGTCGAACAGCGTCGGGAACAGCTGTGGAGCCATATGGACCTGCGCGCTGGCCTGCGACTTGCTGGCCGCATCGTTGGCGTTGTCGCCACCGCAGCACGGTTCGACGTTGGTGTTGCAGGTGACGCATTGGCCGTGGCCATGAACGTGCACAACCCCGCGCAGGGATCCACACCAAGGGCAGGGCGAAGCGGCCGGAGGCGTCATTGCTCGGTCCTGCGGCCCATGGCTGCTACGCCATCGTCACGACGAGATCGTCATCTACTTCGCTCTGTAGCAGGTTCTGGATTGCCATAAGCGTGCCGGCCGTCGAACTCGGGCAACTACCACAGGCACCTTCGTAGCGGATCAACAGCGTCTTGCCGTCTAGGCCTAGGACCTGTAGGCCGCCACCGTCACCGGCGAGGGCCGGACGAACGCGGTCATCAAGTAGCGCGTTGATCTTGGCCAGCACCTCTGGATCGCCGCCTTGCGGAATCGAGGCCAGCGGGTCGGCAGCTTCTTCCGTGGTCGCGGTTGGGCTGAACGTAGGAGCGACGTGGCTTTCGAGCAGCTTGGTGCATTGCTCGGCGACGGCTCGCCAATCGGCCTCGGCCGTCATGCTGACGGTCACGAAGTTATCGCAGAAAAACAGGGTCTCAACGTCAGGGATCGCGAACATGGCCTGCGCGAGCACGTCGTCCTTGGCCTGCTCGGGCTTGGCATAAGCCATGGTCTTTCCTGGCTGGGCCATAGGCTGGTCCATCAGGAATTTGAACGCGTTGGGATTGGGGGTGGGCTGGATGCTCGTGACCTTCATTGCCCAGACAGGGTAGCAGGATTGGCGGTCGAACGCGCTCTTGGTTCGAATGCTCTGCCATGCAATGGCTCGGATCGGACCGTCGAACCAGGGGTTCGCCACCTGTGGGGAGCGCCACTGGCATCCGCGTTAGTTTCCCCGAGGTGCCTATCGGGTCGGTGGTAAGGCGCATCGGGTTGCCACGCTGACTAGCGCCATCGCCAGTGCCAGCATCGGCGATGACCCGCAGCACGATCGTGTTGCGTTTTGCTTGGCGCGGCATCTGCTGTAGTTCCTCGACCTGCTGCCGGGGCCAGATAGTCCTTCTGTTCGCGTTGTCGCTAAAGCACCCTGGCAGTTCGTGGCTGCGCCAGATCTGGAAGCTGACGTCGACTCCATCGAGACCGCAGCGTGCTTCGGTGACGCAGCTGCCGGCGACGCGACCGGCGTCATGCGATCTCGTAGACGTGGTGCAACTTGCGTTCGAGGTAGTTGATGAAGGGCTCGCTCGACAGTGGTGCACCGGTCGCCCGTTCGCATAACTCTGCCGGTGAGTAGCGGCGGCCATGCTGATGCACGTGTTCGTGCAACCACTCGCGCAAAGGCGTGAAGTCGCCGCTCTGCAACAGTTGGTCGAGACCGCCGAGTGACTCGTCGGCAGCCGCAGCGAACTGTGCCGCGTAGAGGTTGCCGAGCGTGTAGGTCGGGAAGTAGCCGAACAGGCCGCACGACCAGTGCACATCTTGCAAACAACCGCGGCGATCGTCCGGAACGGTGACCCCTAGGTAGTCGTGATAAAGTTCGTTCCAGCGGGCTGGCAGATCGGCGATCTTCAAGTCGCCATCGATCAGCGCTTGCTCCAACTCAAAGCGCACCATGACGTGCAGATCGTAGGTGGCTTCATCCGCTTCGACGCGAATCAGGCTGGGAGCGACCAGATTAGATAGTGCATAGACTGACTGCGCGGATTGGCCTGCGCACGCAGTGTCGAGGTGCTGTTGCGCTTGGGGCCAGCACCATTGCCAGAACGCTTGCGAACGGCCGACGTGGTTCTCCCAAAGTCTGGATTGGCTCTCGTGGATGCCGAGGGAAACGGCTTCCGCGAGCGGGCTACCAAAGTGTTGTGTCGGCAAACCTTGTTCGTAGAGACCGTGGCCGCCTTCGTGCATGGTTGAGCCGAGCGCATCTAAGACGTTGTCTTTATGGAAGCGAGTCGTCAGTCGCACGTCACCAGCGATGCTGATGCAGAACGGATGGGTGCTGCGGTCGATGCGACCGCGCTCGAAGTCGAAGCCCATCGATCCGACGACGGCGCGCACGAAGGCTTCTTGTTGCGGTTCAGGAATCTCGCGATGTTTGAAGGTCTCATCTGGCTTCTTACCAAGGTCGAGCTGTTGCCGCAGGGCGACGAGTCGTTGCCTCAGTGGGGCGAACAGGTTCTTGAGATCCGCAGCACGCATGCCCGGTTCGTAGAGATCAGCCAGAGCGTCCCAGCGCGTCTGGCCATCCTGCTTCAGGCAATCGGCTTTCTGCTGTTGCAGCGCGACCATCTTCTCAAGCCATGGTTGGAACTCGGTAAAGTCCGACGCGTCGCGGGCGCTTGCCCAGGCTTGTTGGGCGCGACTTTCGGTTGCCGCGAGTTCGGCGACAAGCTTGCCAGGCAGTTTGGTCGCGCGGTCATAGTCACGCTGCATTTCGCGCACGGCCGCTTGTTGTGGTTCGTCACCGGGAGCGTTCGCGCACTGCGACAACCAGTCTGCGATCCTCTCGTCGGTGGCCCGCTCATGCGAAAGGCGCGCCATTAGCTCTAGCTGGTCGGCGCGTCGTTCGCCGGCACCCGTAGGCATGTAGGTCTCTTGGTCCCAAGCGAGCAATGCAGACGTGGCCGAGAGCAGCGAGGCCTCGCGCGACAACGCGAGCAATTGTTGGTAGGCATCTGGTGCTGGCATGTCGAACAGCCTACGCAGACAACGGTAGCAATCGCCAGTGTTAGCGGGCGACGCTGTGCTCGCCCCCGGAGTCTTTGGCGAGTCGCGCCAGGAAGAGACTCTTGGCACCGATAGCGATGGTATGGATCACAATGCTGCGACTCACGTTCCAGCGCGCCACTTCGTCAGCCAGCGCGGTGGGGTCGACGACGGGTCCATCACTGGGGCGGCCATCGGTCAGCAAAAAGATGGTGTCGACGTCGCGGTCAGCGAACGCGGCTTCCAGCGCGTCGTGCACGTTGGTGGTGCCCTTGGCGAAGATCTCCTTGATGTGTGCCGCCGCAGCCTTGTGCTGCTTCTTGCCGAGAGCTTGCAACTTCGGGAACAGCGATTGGGCGCTGTCGGAGAAGGTGATGATATTGATCTTGGCCTTCTTAGGGAGTCGACCGAGCACATCGGTCAGTTGCCGCTTGGCCTCCGTGAGCCGGGTGCCGCTGCCGGTGCCGAACGGTTTCGCCATGCTGCCGGAAACGTCGACGACGAAGCTGACGCGATCGCTGCGCACCGGGACGTTCCAGTAGCTGACCGTTTGCTTGTCAGCGTTGCGCGCGGGCATGACCGCTAGTGCCTCGCGCGGCTTGAAGCTGGCACCTTCTCTAGACCACCATTTTTGCCATTCTGCTGCCGTTCCGAACTGCATGCCAGTCAGGTTGCGCAGGGCCGCGCGCACGTCTTCCTTCATGCGAGCACTCTCCTTGTCGATCATGGCGAACAACAGGGGCGGTGACTTGGGAGATCGTGTCGTGACGACCAGCGCGATCGCGGCGGCGCGCACTTGCCAATCGCGGTAGCGAAGGTTGTTCTTCGCCGCCTCCAGCAAGCTGTCTTGGTCAGTCTTCGTTTCGCACAGCGCTCGCAGCGCGGCTGTGCGCAGGCTAGGCCGCTTGTGCTTACACAGTTGCAGCAGTTGCTTGTGCCAAAGCTCGTCTGTCTGCCGCAGCACATGCAGCGCGTGGATCGCTATGGGGCCCGTGTGTTCGTTGCCCTTCTTTAGGACCGCGGCTAACGCCGCTTGTGTGGCATCACTTGGGTCGATGGTGGTCAGGCTGTTCGCCGCGGCTCGCACAACAGGGGGGGCGCGTTGTAGTAGTAGCTTCTTGAGGATGCGGCTGGCAGCCTCGCGTTGCTTTAC
This sequence comes from uncultured bacterium, assembly GCA_937906475.1. Taxonomy (GTDB): domain Bacteria; phylum Planctomycetota; class UBA1135; order UBA1135; family UBA2386. The sequence continues at coordinate 1,917 of CALCZA010000179.1, read as the reverse complement.
CGGCGCGTGCGCGAGTGCTCGAGCTGCAACGATTTGCTCTTCGGTGTCCTTCTTGCCGAACGCATGTTCCGAAAGCCACTGCGTCAATTCACCGCTAGCGAAGCCGCGTTGCCATCCGTCAAGGCTTGCCTTGCCGAATGGGTCGCGCGCTCGAGCAGCGGCTTGCAGTAACTCGCCATAGTTGGCCGGTTCCAGTTTTACCAGCAGGCCTAAGACAACGGTTTCATGGTGGTCGGTGTCGGCATGGTTTGGCAGGCGCCGATAAAACTGGATTGCAAGTTTTGGCGCTTGCTCGTGTTTGTGTGTGGCGAGTTGCCGAAGTGCCGTGCCTGCGATCGCTCGATTCTTCGCCTCGCAGAGTTGGATTCGGACGGCGTCAACCTGGGCATCATCTTGGCGCGCCGCCAGTCCACGCAGCGCGGTTACGCGATCGTTGCCAGCAGTGTGTTGGATGTCCGCTAGCAGAACATCGCGGGCCCGGTCGCCAGTGGCGACGCGGCCCAGTGCGTAACAGATCGCCTGGCGTTGCTTCTTCAGACCTTTCGATTTCGAAAATGCTGCAACCAGCGCCGCAATCCCCGGGGCACCTTGGCTGCGCATCGCTTCAGCGGCGGCGTCCATAATCCGCGGATTGTTCGCGCCGGATAGCATCGTTGCCAGCACTGGTACCGCGCCGGTTCGCTGCTTGTAACCGATCGCCCGCATGACGGTCACTTGGTAGCTGAGTGTCTTGGCGCGGGTCAGTTCAGCAATCAGGATGCTGGTAGCGGCAGCCTCAGCAAATCGTCCGAGGTCGCGCATGGCGCCGTGACGGTTGCGTTCGCTCTGCTCCCGGACCTTTTCAAACCCGGTAACCGCTGCCTCGACAGTTTTGGGGCGCTGACCAGTGAGCGGGGCGAGCAGTGAGCAAAGCAGCAAAGCTATGTGCAGCACCTTCATGCGCGAATCCTAGCCTGATGGTGCTAGAACGCGATGACTGCGCGCGAGTTTGACCGTCTTGGTCACAAGCTTCATTCCGGCTACACTGTCGGGATGGTGCGATGTTGACAAACCACTGAAAGGTAGTTTCCAGTGTCGATAGTTGCCAAAGCCCCCCCTGAGTTTATTGACTAGCATGTAGTTCGGGATTGCCGAACAAGCCAGCGTGACTCGTTTAGCCCTAACGTATCACTCAGCCCTTATCACTTAAGTTGGAATCGTCATCTGATACGGCAGCCTTCTTCCTGCCAGGACTCATCCACCAGTTCGGTAATTTGCTATTGACCGTTCAGGGCCATGTGCTGCACCTGGATGAGCATGGCATTAAACGCATGCAAAATGCGGTTCTCGGGGTGGTGCAGCGTGGTGGCGAGAGCTTGCAAGTCGCGCGGGCGTTGCTCGGCGAGAAGACCGGCGCGACTGGCTCGGGTGCCGATCTGGTAGAGCAAGTTGTTGTCCTTGGGCGCGTGGCCGCTCGCGAACGCGGCATCTCGCTGGAGACGCGTGGTGACACTCCAAGCGAGCCTATCTGGGTGGTCGCCGAATCGTTTGTCATGGCCTGCGCCGAGACCTTGCGACGCTGGATCCAGTCAGTGCCGAATAGCTCGGCTGGAGCGGCGACGGTCAGCTATCAGGGCGATGGCACCGGCGGATCTCTGGTGCAATTCGGCTTTGAACCCGTGGCTGGCAGCCTACCGTTCCCTCTGGCATCGGCGGACGTCGTGCGTTGTGTGGCTAGCCAGGTCGATGCGGCTGGGGGCATTGCGCAGGTTCTGCCGGCACCATCTCGGGGTATCAAGCTGCACTTTCCGGTGGCGACGTTTGTGTCTCGTCGCAAAGCTTGAGCAGGTCTTGGCGGCGTCTTAGCAAAGCTTGCTTGGCTTTGGCTATCGCTTTGTAGAGGCCACCAAGTAACGCCCTACATGCTTGCGGCGCTGA
>CALCZA010000178.1 GCA_937906475.1 uncultured bacterium | reverse complement strand
GAAGAGATCTGCACCGAGCACCTGCGACTGTCGTGCTGGCAAGAAAGCGACGCCGAAGAACTGCGTGCCTGCCTCGACCGCAGCGATGCCCACCTGCGGCCGTGGATCCCGTTCATGCAGCATGAACCGCGGACGCTCGAAGAAACTCGCAAAGGGCTAGGCGATCGCCGCACGGCGTTTGCACAAGGCGAGCACTATCGATTCGCGATTCGAGAACTCGACAGCAATACGTTGGCTGGCGAGACCATGCTGTTCGGGCGCGGCGGCCCTCACACACTCGAAGCGGGCTATTGGCTCGACCAACAACATTGCGGCAAGGGCTACGCCACTGAGGCGACCCAAGCGCTGCTACCGCTTGCCTTCGAAACACTCTCAATCGCCCGGATCATCATGCGCTGCGACCAACGCAACGTCGCGAGCATGCGGGTCGCCGAGCGAATCGGTGGCATCTGTCGCGACATCGAAACGCTCGTAGAGAACGGCAAAGCGGTCACGCTGCTCGTCTTCGAATGCCGGCGGCCAGCACTCTAGACGCAATCAAGACCTGACGGCCGCACGGCGACTCGCTACGTTGCCTGTCATGCAATGCCTCGCCGCCCCACTAGCCATCGCGCTGTCCGCCGGCCTGTCCGTGCAGTTAGCGCTCGCGCAAGTGCAACCGGGCATCGACGTCTTGGTTGCCGAGGACTGCGCGCAACTGCGTGGTCGCAAGATCGGCTTGATCACCAACCACACCGGGATCACGCGAAGCGGCCGCCGCACCGTCGACGTTCTCCACGAAGCCAAAGACGTCACGCTGGTCTCGTTGTTCTCTCCCGAACACGGTTGGCTCGGCCTCGTCGATAAGAAGGTCGGGGACACAATCGACAAAGCCACCGGCAAACAGGTGTTCTCGCTGTATGGCAAAACGCGCAAGCCGACCGCCGAGATGCTGCAGGGCATCGACACGTTGGTATTCGACATCCAAGACATCGGCTGTCGCTTCTACACCTACATCGCAACCATGCGCGCGGCGCTCGAAGCAGCAGCCGAACACGGGTTGCGTTTTGTCGTGCTCGATCGACCCAACCCGATCGGCGGCATCACCATGGCCGGCCCGGTATTGAAGAACTCACGCCGCGATTTTGTCGGCGCCCATACGATCCCGTTGCGGCACGGCATGACGACCGGCGAACTGGCACGCATGATGGTTGGCGAGAGCGGCCTGCGCGTACAACTCGAAGTGATCGCGTGCACCGGTTGGCAGCGCGCCGACTACTGGCAAGACACCGGTCTGACGTGGATCAACCCTTCGCCCAACATGCGGCGACTGACGCAGGCGCTGACGTATCCGGGTGTCGGCCTGGTCGAGGGCACTAACGTCTCGGTCGGTCGCGGCACCGATACGCCGTTTGAAATCCTCGGTGCACCCTGGTGCGACGGCGCTCTGCTGGCAAAGAACCTGAACGCCAAAAAGCTACCGGGAGTGGCTTTTGTTCCGGTTCGCTTCACGCCGACCTCAAGCAAGCACAAGAACATCGAGTGTGGTGGCGTGAGCATTCTGGTCACCGATTGGCGCACGTTCGAAGCCGTCCGCACTGGCATGCACATCGCCTGCGCACTGCGCCTGTTATTCGCCAACGACTGGGACACCTCACGGCTCGACTGGTTGCTTAAGGATCAAGCCTCGCACGACGCAATCCTGGCCGGCACTAAGGCCGATGACATCATCAGCAAGTGGCGGCGACCGCTCGACCTGTTCCGCCTACGACGACGCCCATTCTTGCTTTACGAGTAATGACGTCGCCAATAGAAGCAGAGCCGGTGCAAACTGGGCTAGACATCGTGCTGCGCGAACCGCCGACACGGTTGCGGGAGTCGCGAGCGTTTGGCTTGCTCAGCAACCAGGCGTCGGTAACGCACCGATTCGAACACGCCGCCGATGCGCTACATGAACGCTTCCCCAAGCAACTGACGACGTTGTTCGGGCCGCAGCACGGATTGTGGTCCACCGAGCAGGACAACATGATCGAGACCGGTCATGCACAGTACCGGTCGATGGCGGTACACAGCCTCTACTCCGAGACCCGCAAGCCAACTGCGGAGATGCTGCGCGGTCTCGACCTATTGCTCGTCGACCTGCAAGACGTTGGTACGCGGGTCTACACCTACATCTGGACACTGACGCACTGCATGGAGGCGTGTGCTGCAGCTGGCATCGAGTTGATGGTGTTGGACCGACCCAACCCACTCGGCGGCGAGGTTGCCGAAGGTGCTCTGCTCGAACCCGAGTACGCAAGCTTCGTCGGTCGCTCAGAGATTCCGATGCGCCACGGACTGACGATCGGCGAATTGGCAAGGCACTGCAACGCTGTGCTCGGTATCGGCTGCGAGTTGCACGTCGTCAAGCTACGCAACTGGCAGCGTTCGATGCTGTGGGCCGACACGCAGCGGACCTGGGTGCCGCCATCCCCGAACCTGCCTCGGGCAGCCGGCGCGATCGTCTACCCCGGACAAGTCCTCCTCGAAGGCACGAACGTCAGCGAAGGTCGCGGCACCACCACGCCGTTCGAACAATTTGGCGCCCCGTGGATCGATGCGCGACAACTGCGCGATGCCTTGCCGGATGTTGAAGGAGCGGTGCTGCGCACGGTCACGTTTGAACCGGCGTTCCAGAAATGGCAGCAGCAACAGTGCCACGGGCTGTTCGTGCACATCACTGAGCCGCGCACGTTTCGCCCCTACCAAACCACTCTCCTGATCCTGCGCGAACTGCGCCGGCACTACAGCGACCAGTTCGCCTGGAATCCGCCGCCCTATGAATATGAGCCGACCCTGATGCCGATGGACATCCTGACCGGATCCTCACGCGTGCGGCAGTTCATCGATGACAACGGCAGTGACGCGGATCTGATCGAACTTAGCAAGGTTCCGGCAGACTGGTGGCAGCGCGTCAGTAGCTGTCTGCTTTACTGACGCCTAGTAGTGATGAACGAAACCCCGCACGGCCCCACCACGAGCACGTCAGGCAAGGCAGCCTGGCGATGGATCGCGATCGCCGTGCTGCCAGCCGTACTGTTGGCGGCGTGGCAAGCGGCGTGGCCGTATCCATTCTTCTCCGACGACTCGTTTATCTCGCTGCGATACACCGAGCGCTTGCTGCAAGGCGACGGCCTGACATGGACCGACGTCGACGGCGTGCCCCAACGGGTTGAAGGCTATAGCAACTTGTTATGGGTTTTGTTGACCGCGGCCTTCGGCGCAGCAGGTATCGAACTGGTGTTCGCCGCGCGCTTGCTTGGCGCGCTCGCAACGCTCGCCGGCCTATGGTTTCTCGCAGCCGCGCTGCGCCCCCGCGATGTGCGCTCGGCGATCGTTGCCGGAGTCGCGCCGTTGCTGGCCGCATCGACGCAGCCGGTAATGATCTGGACGCTTGCCGGACTCGAAGGGCCGCTGGTGATGGCGCTGCTGGCGTGGGGCTTCGGCGGTTTGCTGCGTCATTACAGCAACCGCGACGCGGGCCGCAGTTGGTTGCCGCGCACTCTATTTGTCGCCGGCGTGCCATTTGCCCTCGCGTGCTGGACCCGACCGGATGGTCCGCTGTGGGCGTTCACGGCAGGAACAGGCCTCGCCGCGATGTCGATCAGCTCAGGCTTGACCACCGCCTGCCGACGAGCCTTTTGGTTTGGCCTACCGGCACTGCTCGCCGTCGTTTCACAAGTTGTCTTCCGACTCAGTTACTACGGCGACTACCTACCCAACACCGCCCACGTCAAAGCAGAGTTCGACCCGGATTCGTTCCCCGCTGGCTACGCGTTTGTCGAAGCAGCGATCACCGCAATGCCCGGACTCTCCGGGTTGCTGGCTGTCGGCTCAGTGCTTTGCCTGCTGCATAGTCGCACTCGCACATTTACCGCGGTATTGCTGCTACCGGTGATCGCGTGGCTTTGTTACCTGACCGCGATCGGCGGCGACCACTTCCCAGGTCTGCGACTAATGCACGGTGTCGTCGTGCCGATGGCCTTGCTCGCCGCCGTCGGCCTGCACGCCATTCGCAACCAACACCTGCGCGTCGGCTTCGCCGCGTTGGGCGCACTGCTCGCTTGCTACTGGAACGTCGACGTCGCGCGCCACGATGCCCGCAGCAGAGAAGCGCGCAACGAAATATGGGAATGGCACGGCAAGGTGCTCGGCGAAACGCTCGGCCGCGCGTTTGGCGAACGCCAGGCGCGCATCGCGGTCGATGCCGCTGGCGCGTTGCCGTACTACAGCAAGCTGCCGGCGCTCGACATGCTCGGCCTCTGCGACCACACGATTGCGACAACGCCATTCCCGAGCTGGATCGACACGGTGCGTGTGGGCATCCCAAAGCCGCCCGGCCACATGCGCGGTAACGGCACGTATGTCATCGAGCAGAAGCCAGACGTGATCACCTACAATCGCGCGCCAGGCATGCCGCTGCCCGTGTTCGTCAGCGCGTGCGAGTTCGAGGCAGACCCGCGCTTTCACGAACGCTACCGATGCATCCTGGTCGACCTCGATAACCCGGAGATCCTGCCCGGCATGCGCCAAGAACACGTCGCGCCGCTCTGGATCCGCACCGAAGGTCGCGCCGGCATCGAGCGCAGCGCCGATCGTGTGATCGTGCCGGCCTACTTGTTTGGTTCGTTCCAGGCCAAAGGGCCCGCAATCAATCGCCACCAGCCGCCGACCGGCGACCCAGCGATCGATGATGTGTTCAAAAAGAACCTCTCGGCAATGACCGCGTTCTGGACCCAACGTTCGCCAACCGTTGTGCCAACGGATGATGGCGCGCTCGCACTGTCGCTTGCGAAGAACCAAACCGCGACGCTTCAGTTGTCACTACCTGCCGGCACATGGCGCCTCACCATCGAGCCTAAGAACAGTCGCGGCAACATCCGCGTCACCGCAGGTGGGCAGTTGTCCACAGGTGTATTGACCGTGGTTGACGCAACGCCCGTGACACTCGAACTCGCCGCACCGTCCGACTCTGGTTCGCAGCCTGTCCGTATTATGCTGGACCGAACACGCTAACGAGTCTTCAGGTTTCCTGCAGGCGGCCCTGTCCTCGGGACCATACGAGCGGTGAAACTACGGTCATGCAATTCGATGCCGTCGCGGGCGTCGCCTTGAGGATCTCGCAACCCATCCCCCCAGCTCATGACTCGATCGATTCTATTCTCTCTGGCCGCCGGTGCCCTGCTCGCAACCACCGCTTCGGCCCAATTCTTCACCCCCGGCAACGTCGTCGTGCTTCGCGTCGGCGATCCAGCACTGACCCTCAGCAGCAACGCGGCGCCGGTGTTCATCGAGGAATGGGACACGACGGCGAACACGCTGGTGCAGTCGCTGGAAATCCCGAACAGCCAGACCAACGCGGTGCCATCGTTCTCGCAACGCGGCTTCTCGTCGTCGGAAGGCGGCTTGTCGGTGTCCGCCAATGGCCGTTACCTGATCGCTGCCGGCTACGACCGCATGATCGGCGGAACCAACCCCGGTGCCGAACTGGCGACGACGACCAACCGCGTGATTGCTCGCGTCGACTTGCTCACAGGCTTGATCGACACGTCGACGGCGCTCATCGATGCCTACGACGCCGGCACTTTCCGTGGCGCTACCAGCGTTGACGGTTCGAGCTTCTGGACTAGCGGCTCAAGCGGCGGCGGTTCAGTGCGCTACGCAACGCTCGGCGCAACCACGTCGCAGGATATCCTGACCAGCCCGAGCAACGTTCGCTGGATCAACAACCACAAGGGTCAGCTCTACATCACGACCGCTTCGACTGGCGCGCTGATGCAAGGCGTCGTTGAAGTTGGCACTGGCATGCCGACCACGGTTGGCCAGACTGCCACGCAACTGCCGGGCTTCCCGACAGCCGGCGTGTTCAACGACGGTGCCCCATATGACTTCTGGTTCGCCAATGACACAACGCTTTACGTCGCCGACAGTGCTTACCTAGGCAACAACTGCGGCGTGCAGAAGTGGACGCTGTCAGGCGGCACGTGGACGAACCAATACACGATCGTAGTCGGCGCCACGGAGTGCATCCGCGGCCTCAGCGGCCTGCTGCGCAATGGCGTCGCTGAGATCTGGTTCACAGCCGAGCCGAGTGGCTTCGTCACCTCGCTCTACAAGGTCACCGACACCGGCGCGGCTTCGACGCCCGTGCTGATCCAAACCGAACCATCCCAAACCGACTACCGTGGCGTGCGCGTGATCCCGGCGTTCATCGGCACCAATCCTGGCGGCTGCAGCACGAGTTCGCTACGGGTCACGGGACCGTGCCTGCTCGGCACCACCATCGAAGTCGACATGATCAACGCGTCGGGCTTCCCATTCATCAACTACAGCACGACGACGATCGGCCTGCCGCTAGCCAACTGTGGCTGCGTCATCCTCTACGACCTTGGCCTTCTGATTGGTTCGGCTTCGAGCACGATCACAGTGCCCAACAACTCGGCCCTGGTTGGCGCCAGCCTGTTCTTGCAGGGCTTCGACTTGTTCGACTTTGGCAGCAGTTGCACGAGCCCCGTGCCTAGCATCCCGATAACGACTACCGACGGCATCGCGATCACGATCTTCTGATCGATCACCGGCTCCGAGGCGGACTGCCAACGAGTCTCCCTACGAATGGTCGAGTTCCGCCGCGCGAACCGGTTACATGGGGAGATGCACGTCTCCCCCACTCTTCCCGCGAACGGCCTGACGACGCGCGCATTCCCTAGCAGACGCGCCTGATGGCCTGGCTCATCCTGATCATCGCCGGCCTGTTCGAGTCCTGCTGGGCTGTGGGCCTCGTCTACACGAAGGGCTTTACCAAGCTGTGGCCAACCGTGTTCGTCATCGTCACGCTGGCGATCAGCATGTGGCTGCTGGCGGTCGCGGTGCGCACGATCCCGATCGGCACGGCCTATGCAGTCTGGGTTGGCATCGGCGCTTGCAGCACTGCCATCTACGGCATCTGGCGCTTCTCAGAAGACGCTTCTCCCGCTCGCATCGTATTCTTGGCGCTCTTGATCGTCGCAATCATCGGACTGAAGGTCACCGCGGACTGATTCACGGCGCGCAGGCCCTGCCGGAACGCTACGCTGGGGTTCGCATGGCGACGCTAGCGCCACTGCGATCGCCCCGAGCAGCCCACGGCATATGTCCAAGAAATCGACGCGCTTCAGCCACCGCCACTTGCTCGCGCTCGGCACCTTCTTGGTGCCGTTGATCGTGCTCGGCGTGCTCGGCTGGAATGAACTGCAACGCAGCGGTGCAAAGAGCGTCGCTCTCTCTGATGAAAACTCGCGCCGCTTCCTGGCCCGAGCCGAGCAAGCCATCACGCAGATGATCGACAGCCAGGTTGGCAAAGCGGTCACCGCCTCGAAGCGATTGCTGATCGACCTCTCGCCGACGCGCACCGCCCTCAAACTGCGCGAGGAAGAAGGCATCCCAGCACTGCTCGATGTGATTCTACTTGATGAGGTCGCCGACCTGATCTGGCCAGAGCCGCCCCTCCACACGGTGACCATGCCGTTCGTAAAGGAGCCGACGACCGACCTCGAAGGCAAACGCATCCCGACGCTGGCGACCGCCGAGACCCTGATCGAGCACGGCGAACTAGGCTCTGCGGTCAAGCAACTCGAGAAGCTGATCAAGGTCCTGGAGATCGCCAATCCACGCGACGACGAGGGCCGCAGTTCCAGTTCCCGTGCGGCCAGAACCGAAGCCTATGCGCGGTTCCGCCTTGGCACGGTGCTGCGGGAACTCGCGGAAACCAAGGCCGCGATCAAACAGTTCAAAGAGGTCGAACTCATCACGCGGGACGGGCGCGGGATGCGGGAACTGCTTCAAATGCGGCTAGTAGCCAGAACCGTGCGGGCCGAACTGGGCCTCCCGGTCGACCGCTTGGCGTTGCTCCGCGACATCGCCGAAAACGGCTATAGCCAAGTCGCCGACGGACTCTCAAGTGCGATCGCACTTCGCATGGCAGGGACCTTCGACCCAGACGGTGCTGAGTTCGAAGAAGTCGAGCGCTACCTCGTGGAAGACGAACAACGTGCAGCATCGCGAGTCTTCGCCGACGACTACTCCATCTGGTTCAAGTATCTGGTTCGCCCGTTAGTACACCGACCCGGCCAACTGACCGAGCCGATCATCGAAGAACGCCTGATCTCGACCGACGCCGGCTACCCAATGCTGCTGGTCGTGCGCACCGCGACCCCAGAAGAGGACAAGCGAAACCAGTGCGCGTATGTCGCCCTGCACTTCGATCTCAGCGAGATGATCAACCCGGTGCTCGCGACCATTTCGGACGTGGACTACATGCTGTCGATCACCGACCCTCGCGGCGGGCCACTACTGACCCCGACTGAGCCGCCACCCAAGGGCTTTGTGGCGCCGGCAACGCGCACCAACGACCTAACCCTGCAGGTCTTCCCAGCGGATCCGGAACGGCTGATGGCGGAAGCCGACTCCGCGGCGACCAAACGCACACTGCTAGTGCTCGCGCTACTGTTCACGGCCATCGGCGGTGCATTGTGGTCTTGGCGCTCCGTCTCACGTGAGGCCGAACTCGCCGCGCTCAAGATCAGCCTCGTATCCCGCGTCTCACACGAACTGAAGACTCCCCTCGCGCTGATCCGAATGTATGGCGAGACGATTGGCATGGGACGCGTCCGCGATCAGGCGCAGGCGGCGGAGTTCGGCTCGATCATCGCGCGCGAATCCGAGCGACTGACCACGCTGATCCAGCGCATCCTGGACTTCTCCCGCCAACAGGCTGGCACGCTCACCTACCAAAGCGAGCCCTACGACATCGGGGAACTCCTGCGTAGCACTGCCTATGCATACGCGCCGCACCTAGAAGAAAAGGGCGTCATCCTGATCGACAGCCTGCCACTTGGCATCGTCGTGTCGTGCGATAAGGACGGACTCGAAGGCGCCATCATCAACTTGCTTGAGAACGCCACCAAGTATGGCCATAACGGCGACACCGAACATGAGGTCGACCTAATCCTCGAAACCATCGACGGACAGGCAGTGATCGAAGTGCAGGATCGCGGCCGCGGCATCCCAAATGGCGAGCACAAACGCATCTTCGAGGGCTTCTATAGAGCCAGTAACAGCGGCGAAGTGCGAGGTGCTGGGCTAGGACTCGGTATCGTGCGACACTTTACTCGAGCCCACGAAGGCGACATTGAGGCATTGCCACGAGAGGGCGGTGGCACGATCATGCGACTAACCTTGCCACTCGCCAAACGTAACAACACCCCTCCCACCGCTTCGCACGCGCCCAACAGGATCCCAGGAACGCCCACGTGAGCACCTTGACCGACACTCAAATTCTCGTCATTGAGGACGAACCCGACCTGCGGGCCGGGCTGCAACACAACCTCGAACTTGAAGGCTACAAAGTCACCACCGCTGCCGACGGCCGCGAAGGTCTTCGCAAAGCTCGTGAAGGTCAGGCCAGCTTGTTGCTGCTCGACCTCATGTTGCCAGAGATGTCTGGCCTCGAAGTCTTGAAGCACCTGCGCGAGACGGGTCACGAGACGCCGATCATTATCATCTCCGCCAAAGGCCAAGACCGCGACAAGGTGCAAGGTCTTGAGTTGGGCGCAGACGATTACCTGACCAAGCCGTTCGGCCTCAGCGAGCTACTCGCTCGGATTCGAGCCGTTCTGCGCCGCACGCAAACTGGCGCCAAGGCAGGCGCAGGTAAGGACTCGGATATTGCCGGCGTGATGCGCTTCTCCAACCTGACCGTCGATTGGCGCCGCTTCACCGTGACACGCGACGACACCGAGGTGCAGTTGTCACGTTACGAAGCCGAGATCCTGCGCATGCTCATTGAGCACCGTGGCGAAGTCGTCAGCCGCCAAGACCTATTGCGCAAGGTCTGGGGCTATGTGCACCTGCCGACAACGCGCACAGTCGACAACCACATCGCACGCTTACGCAAGAAGCTCGAGACCGATGTCGAGAACCCTGTGCATGTCGTCACCGTGCACGGCCTCGGTTACCGCTTCGAATCTACACTGATCGAAGAATCATGAGAACCACTGCTGCAGTCGTGATCGCAATCGTCGTCGGCACTCTGTTACAGGATTTGCCTGCTCAGACGGAAGGTACGCCCGAGTCACTGCAGCAGACATCACCGCAGACGACATCACCGCAGACGACGACAGGCCAAGCCAACAGTGCGAAGCCTGAGACCACGGGAAAGCAGAAGCCACAAAAGCTGATGCAAGGCAAGGTGTCGCAACAGAAGCGGCGGCGCCATCAATCCGCCACCACGGCCGTTCACAGCGCTTGGCTGACGGAGATCATCGACCTTGACCGTAAAACTGCGATCGAGGAGTACAACGAGATCATCGAGCAGAGCACCAAGAAGCAGCCCGAGAAGTGGATCGCTGTAGCCCGCTTGCAAGAGCTCAGCCGCCTTGGCGTGTTACGACCTGAACCGTTGGCGACACCCGGTCAGGTGCCGCCCGAAGTTCGCAAGGCCCTCGAATTGCTGAGCGATCCGTTCCCGTTCGCCAAGGTGTTGCGTGACCCAGAAGCCAACACCGAATTGCCGCCGGTGCGCCCGGCGACACCATTGGTTCAAGACTGGGTGCGAAACCAAACCGGCCCGACCGTTCGGGAACGCTTCCGACCTTCACGAGGGCTCTCCACGGCGCCAGTCATCAGACCGGAATGGCTGCGCTACTACGCGCGCGATGTCATGAAGCTTGAGCTCGAAGGAAACCGCACCAAAGCAAACGCGCTGCGAGGCCTCTTCTTCGTGGAGTTCAAGCCGATGGCGGTGACCGGCTCCCGCGCAGAACTATTTGCCACGGCAATGAAGCGATTGGCCAAGCTCATCGAGGAAGAGAGCTGGCCGCGCGCGCGCAACGACCTGCGCAAGTATGAGAACGACCTTCGCACCCTCGCCAAGAACGAGAGCACCCCAGCTGCGGGCGCGCACCTCGCCATCGAACTGATCCGGCGCATTCCCTACTACTCGACGAAGCTGCTGGCGAGCCCCGAGGCTGCCGCAACGAAGCAGAAGTAGGAGCGTCATCGACGGTCAATGTCGTCATCGAGCATCAGCGGGCGGCGCTAGTCGCCTTCCGACGCACCGGTGCCTCGGAAGGCGTTCGGTGTCGGTCCAAGCGATGGACCAGTGCACAGCAGTCGGCGGTTGCCGACGCGTGCCAAATCAGACGCTGGGCGTCCCCGCCATCACGACTGGCTCAGGGAGCCAACCGGAGACGCACTCGGCGCCTCGCGTCCGAGCAGGAGCTTAGTTGCCGCTCGGGATCATCTCGCCGGACTCAGCATCCGTCGAGGCGCCCGCTTCGGCCCACGAGTCAAACCAGGTGCCCTGGTAGATGTCGAGGGGCATGATTTCCGGGCCAGCCGGGTGCAACTCGGCCGGGCCGTAGATCGCGCAGAACGGCAGGTCGACCAAGTGGGCGAAGCCGTAGATACCATGCTCGATCGCGTGGTAAAAGAACGTGAACGGGAAGGCGGCAACCTGGACGACGGCACCACTTCCCATGCCTTCACGCACGTTCTGCGACGTGGTCAGGCCATCGGTGGCACCACCGTAGACCATCAGCACGGGCGTCGCGACGCCGATCATAATGTCCTTGCCAGCACGGTTAATGGTGCCACAGGAAGCGAGAGTCATGGCCGTGAGGGCGAAGACGGAAATCAGGGCTTTGCGAGCGTTCACGCTGGATACCTCGGAGGGACTGCCGATACCGCCGACAAGGAGTTGCCGACTAGTGATCGGGAAGGGGATTCGAAGGGGCTGTCTAGAATGGAGATGCAACCGCATGCCCCGCCGCTGGACAAGCCCCACGACGCAAAAACCCGACGCTGATGGCGGTTGCGGCACAGGGCGCCCCGAGCCAGCGGTGCAGCGGCACGCCGGAATGGGGAGGAAAAGAGGACCCAAACTGAGTGTCAGGCTGGTGCTTATGAGCGTCGCCCCCAGGCCAAACCAGCCAACTAAGCCCCTTCTCTGGCCAGATCCCCCCCACTCACTGGCTCAGATTGGTAGGGTGCTCGCCTGCGTGGGCTATAGTCAGCGGCCGAGCAGGTCGAAGAGACCTGACAAAGATGCATCGCAACTCCTTACTAGCTTCCCGTGCGACCGGACCAGATCAGGCCAGCAAACTAGGGCTCCTAAGCTTTGGACTGCTGACCGTATTGCTAGCTAGGCCCGCCGTGGCTCAGATCCAGCCAGCCGCGCCACCCCAGGTGGCCCCCACGATTCCGTTGCCCGAGCCGTCGCAAATCGACCCCAAGCCACGCGGCGAAGGTCGCTACCAAGGCAGCTACAGCGAATCGACCAGCCGCGAACTATTCCGGGCGTGCGACGACAACAGCGACGATCGACTGGACGTCTTCGAGGCGGCTGATTGCTTCGACGTGCTGCCGTCGCCAGGCCACCTCGAGGGCTTTGCGCGAATCGATAACGATCGTGATGGCTTCATCACCTGGCCCGAGTTCGACCATCGCTTCCGCAAGGGGCTCGAGAATGGCGGAACATTCACGGTACGCACCGCGCGTCAGTTCGTGATGCCCGAGCCACCGCCGCAACCGCTGACCGCGTTGCAGAAGTTCATCCGCCTGTATGACAAGGACGGCGATGGTGGCCTGTCGCCAACCGAGATCGTGGATCTGCTGAAGGCGACCGGCTTGCCAGAGATTGTCGCGACCGTGCTGATGCAGTCGGACCTGAACCAATCGGGCAAGGTCGAAGAACCCGAGCTCGCACCGTGGTTCGCGCAGTTGCCCAAGCCGGCAGACACCCGCAAAGGCAAACAGAAGACCGGACTGACCCAGCCATGGCTAGATGCCGACGGCAACCTGGACGAAGCGATCGATGCCGCGGAGTTGGCGTTGCTGCTGCGGCGCCTGGATCCCGGACTCCTGCGATGGACCCAGGGCCTGCTCATCAGCCTGGACACCAACAAGGACGGTAAACTCAGCGCCACAGAGCTGGAGCAAGCCAAGCCACCCGGAGAAGCCGCCAAGCCTGGGGCGAACCAACGCAAGCCAGCCGTAACATCCGGCACCAAACTGATACAAGCTCCACAGCGCTGATTGCGCTGCCACGCTGGCCCATGCGTGGCCGCGCGACTACGACTGTGTGCATGGCGCGCACATCGAGTTCTTGTCACCCATTCCTGTTGGCCATGCTGTCGTCACTCATCGGCGGCGGCGCAACGTCACAAGACAGCAAGCTGCCGCAAACCACCGCGGAGTCGAGCAAGCACACCGAGACGTCGCGGGTCGCCGACGTGGAGAAGTTTGTCGATGCCTGCGCCGACCTCTCACACGGCAACCGCTTGACGGTCCGCGTTGCCGGCAAGTCCCACGAAGGTCGGGCGATGACGCTGGTCAAGGTTTCGCTACCCGAAGCGAGTGACGAACAGCGCTTGCGTGCCTTGGTGATCGGCAACATTCACGCCGGCGAGGTCGAAGGCAAAGAAGCGGTGCAAGAACTTCTGCGCGAGTTCGCAACGGGCAAGCACGAAGCGTTGCTGAAGCACTGTGACGTCTGGTTCGTGCCGATTTACAACCTCGACGGTAACGAAGCGATCAAGGTCGGCAACCGCCGCGGCCAGAACGGTCCCGATGCAGTCGGCCAACGCGCGAATGCGCAGCGACTCGACCTCAACCGTGACTTCGTCAAAGCCGACGCGCCCGAAACCCGCGTCATGCTATCGCTATTCCGCGAGATCGATCCGCACCTGTTCGTCGACCTGCACACCACCAACGGTTCGCATCACGGCTACCACCTGACGTATGCACCTAGTCTTTCGAGCAACCTCGATCCAGCGATCGACCAACTCAGCCGCAAGCTGCTTGTGCAGTCTCGCAAGAAGATGAAGTCGCGCGGATTTGACGTGTTCGACTACGGCAACTTTGAAACGCGTGATTGGGATGGCAGTGGTGCTCCGAGTTCCAAAAAGGGCGTCCGTGGTTGGTTCACCTACGACCACCGGCCGCGCTACGGCATCAACTACTACGGCCTGCGCAACCGCATCGGCATCCTCAGCGAGGCCTACAGCTACGCCGACTTCAAGACGCGCATTGCGGCGACGCGCGCATTCGTGCTGACGTTGCTGGAGAGCATGGTAGCCATCAAGGATGTAGCACTGGCGACGATGGCGACCGCTGATCGCCGTGCACACTCTGGCGACGGCTCGCTCTACCTCGGCACCGACACGAAGTTCGCCGCCCCGGAACAAATCGACATCCTGGTTGGCACGGTCGAGCGCGCAGGTGGCGAGGACGGCAAGCCACTGCGCTTCACGCGCGTCGACGAATCAACCAAGGAAAGCCTGCCTGTCGCCCGTCGCTTCCGCTCGCGTAAGCAATCGCGGCTTCCCAACGCCTGGGCGATCACAGCACCGACGCCGGAAGTCATGCAACGCCTGCGATGGCACGGCATCCGCTTCCGCGCGGTAGAAACAGCGCAGACCTCGGTCGCTCGACAGTTCGAAGTCACCAAGAAGCGCAAGCCCAAGCGCCCCTACCAAGGCCACCAAGAACTGGTGCTCGAAGGCAAGTGGCTCGCGGCGAAGCCCGAAAAACTGCCGGTCGGCACGATCATCATTCCAACCAACCAGCGACTGGCGATGTTGGCCGCGATGCTGCTCGAACCGCTCAGTGAAGACTCGCTGTCGAGTTGGAACTTCTTCGAAGCCGCGACGAACACGTATTACCCAGTGCTGCGCGTGCTCGACAAACAACCAGCGCTGACGCAACCCGACAAGCGGTAACCGAGCAAGGTAATGCGGACGCGACCGCTACCAATTCAAGGTCGCGCTAACTAGCCGAATTGTCATCGGCCCGCTTCGGCGGTTTGGGCTTTGCCTTTGCTCGCGGCTTCGCAGGCGCCCGGGCCTTCGATGGCGACTTGGCCTGTGACGGCCTTTGCGCGTCGCGACTCGGCGGCAACAAGTCGATCGGCGCGCCAGTCGCCGTGCGGCATAGGATGCGCTTCTCGCCATCGATCGTCAGCGGCCGCAGCACCAATCCACGCGAACACAACTCGCGCACGAACTGGCGAGTCAGTGGCAAGTCGCGGTAGGTCTTCGGCAAACGGAACTGGCAATCCTCGCGCCACCGCGAACACCCGTAGGCCTCGCGCCCCTCCACCACCGGAGCTTTGCACAAAGGACATGGGCCGAGTCCGTCCGTCGAAACTACCGGCGACAAGCCTTCGTGGATCAGGTTGCGAATCATCGCACCGATCTCTTCCATGAACGCGCTGCGCTCCAGCTTGCCCTTCTCAATCTCGCCGAGTTTGTGTTCCCAATCGCCGGTCAGTTCGGGCGATTTGAGCACAGGGTCGGCGATGATCGCGATCAGGTAACGACCGAGGTCGGTAACCCGAAGAGCCTTCTTCTCGCGCCGGATGTAGGACCGCGACAACAACGTCTCAACGATTGACGCGCGCGTCGCCGGAGTGCCGATCCCGCGCCCCTTCATCGCTTCACGCAGTTCTTCGTCGTCGATCAGCTTGCCCGATGTTTCCATCGCTGCGAGCAATGTATTTTCCGTGTAGGGACGCGGCGCCTTGGTCTTGCCTTCGTGCAGCAGCGGCTTGTGGGCACCGCTCTCACCCTGCTCAAACTTGGGCAGTTCCTGTCGGTCGTCATCGTCATCAGCCGCCTTCTTCTTGGCCTTGCTCTTAGTCTTTTTCTCGACTTCGGCCTTGGGCTCAAGCGCGCTCCAACCCGGATCGGTGATCACGACGCCGCGGGCGCGGAACGGCACGCCGGCCGACTTCGCATGCACCGTAGTGACGTCCTGCAGCCGGCTGCCCATGAACACCTGCACGAGCCGCATCGCCACCAAATCGAACACCAGCCTGTGCTCGCCCGACAACGACTCGATCTTGCCAGTCGGCACGATCGCATGGTGGTCGGTGACCTTGTTGTCGTCGAACACGCGCTTCGGCTTGCTGCGTGGACCGCGCTCGCCCTCCGCGGCACCGCCGACGTATTCAGCGAGTAACGCCAAGGCATCCGGGTTCCAGTGACGCAGTTGGCCAAGCGTCGTGCGGATCGGGTCGACCATGTCCATGGACAGGTAGCGGCTGTCAGTACGAGGATAGGTCAGCACCTTCTTCTCGTAGAGTTCCTGCGCGACCGCCAGCGTGCGCGCCGCCGACAGGCCATGGCGAAGGTTCATGTCGCGCTGTAGCTGAGTCAGATCGAACAACTGCGGCGGCGGCAAGGATTCTTGCTTGGTCTCAATGCGCTCGATGCTGAGCGGCTGGCCCTTAACCTTCGCCAGCATCTCTTCGCCTTCAGGCTGTTCGCGGAAACGGTCGCCAGCGAACTTGAACGTCGCCTTGCGATACTTGGTGCGCAGTTCCCAGAACGGCCGGGCATCGAACACCCGAATCTCATCATCACGCTGGGCGATCATCGCCAGCACCGGCGTCTGCACGCGACCGAGACTCCACAGCACACTGCCGCCGCCGTAGCGAACCGTGTAGGCGCGGGTCGCGTTGAGGCCGACAATCCAATCCGCTTCGCTGCGACTGCGCGCGGCATCGTGCAGTGCTTCGTATTCGCTGCTCGGTTTGCGCTCGGCTAGCCCCTTCTTGATCGCTTGCTCCGTCAGCGAACTCAGCCACAAACGCGTATGTGGTCGATCGGGACAACCGGCGTACTCGAGGATATAGCGAAAGATCAACTCGCCCTCGCGCCCAGCATCCGTCGCACACACCAGTTCTTCGGCCGAACGGCACAACTCGGCGAGGATGTCGAGTTGCTGTTTGCGGCCGCGATCGCCAGCCGGCTTCAATTCGAAGCGCTCCGGCACGAACGGCAGCCGATCCATTGACCAGCGTTTCAATGCCGGATCGTATTCGTCGGGAGTCTTCAGCGTCGCGAGGTGGCCGAGGGCCCACGTCACCTGCCAGCCGTTGCCCTCCATGTAGCCATCACATCGCGTGTTCGCCCCCAGCACCTTGGCCAGGTCCCGCGCCACCGACGGCTTCTCGGCTACTACTACGTTCATGCTAGCTAAACCCTAGCAAGCGAACGCGTCGTCAGCGACCTCGCGATTGCGAACAACCGCACCCACTGCGAATAGCGGGCACTTACTGCCAGCGGAACAAGCGCATTGCCAACCCGAAGGCTACCAACCCCGCGGCCAGCAGCGCGGTCAACGGCAACCAAACGTCCAGCAGCGTGCCGGACTCCAGCATCACCTCACGCAGCGTACGGTTGACGTGAGTTAGCGGCATGCATTCGGCAATCCAACGCACCGGGCCTTCGAGGGCTTCGTTGGCGAAGAACGTTCCACCAAGAATCCACATTGGCAACTGCACAGCATTCATCAGACCACCGATCGTCTCGATCGTGCGCGCCCGCGAAGCACACAAGCAGCCAATGCCGGTGAAGGTCCAACCGCCAATCACGATCACCAAGAATGCCGCCAGGAAACTGCCGCGGAACGGAACGTCCCAGAGGAACACGCCGAACAGCATGATCGCGATCGCTTCGGGGATCACCAGGATCGACCGGCCGAGCAGATAACCGGCCAAGAACTCGGAGCGGCGCATCGGCGTGACGAACAAACGCCGCAGCAGATTCTGCACGCGCATCTGCACAAGATTGAAGCCAACGCCCCACATGCCGGCGCCGAGCAAATTCAAGCCGATGAGGCCGGGAATCAAGAAGTCGATATAGCGCGACCCGGGCCGATCTTCGACCTCGGCGCGAATCGTCTCGATACCGCCTTCGCGGGCGTCGTGCAGCGCACGTTCAACCAACAACCTGGCCAACTCGGCTTCGGGACGGGTTGGGTCGCTGCGCAACACCGGGCCGTCTTCATCAAACTTAATCAACAGCGCGACACGACCGCGCGCCAACGCTTGATCAGCAACGTCGGGCGGCAACAACTCGACCGACAAGCGATCTGCCGATTGTATCGTCGCATAGAGCGCAGATGTGCCAGGCACGTCGACGATCGCGACGGGAACCGGCGGTGGCGTTCCAGGCTGGAACGCGAACCCGAGCACGACCGCCATCATCAACGGAAAGCCATAAGTCCAAAACACGGCGGCCGGACTGCGCCAGAACTCGACGAACGCCGTGCGCGCGACCTGTTGTACTACGCGCCATCTCATGCGCCTTCTCCTTCGCGCAGACGGCGACCGGTCAGGTGCACGAACACGTCCTCAAGGGTCGCGTGTCGAGTCGACAAGCCGTCAATCGCAAACTCGCACGCCGAGAATAACTGCAACAAGAGCGGCAGTGTTCGATGCACCGATTCCACGGTCAAGATCAAGCGCTGCTCCTGACGTTCGACGGCGACTACTTCAGGAACGGCCAACAAGTCCCCGTCGCTCGGGGACTGTCGAGAGTCGACGATCACAAAGTGCTCAGCCGCCAACGAACGAATCAACTCCGCCGGGGTGCCGATCGCGATCACTTGACCACGATCGACGATGGCCACTCGGTCGCACAACTGCTGCGCCTCATCCATGTAGTGCGTCGTCAACAACACGGTACCGCCCGCTTTTTGGTAGTCGCCCACGACGTTCCAAAGCTGGCGGCGCGACTGCGGATCGAGGCCCGTCGTCGGTTCATCGAGAAACAACAACTCGGGATCGCCGAGCAGCGCCGTCGCAACGGCCAGGCGTTGCCGCTGGCCTCCGGATAACGACTTCTGACGCGCGCCCTGCTTCTCTTCAAGCGAGACCAAGGCCAACGCATCGTCAACGGACCGGCCCGACTCGAAACACGAACGAAACAGCGTCAGCACTTCGCGGACGTTGGCGTTCTCGTGGAACTTGGTCTCCTGTAGGCAGACGCCAATGCGAGCACGGATCGCGTCATCTTCTTTGTTGCGCCACTGCCGACCGAGAATGCGCACCTCGCCAGCGTCCGGAACGGTCAATCCCTCACAGATCTCGACGGTGGTAGTCTTGCCGGCACCGTTCGGACCAAGCAACCCAAACACCTCGCCGCGATGCACGACGAGGTCGAGGCCGTCGACGGCGACAGTTTCTTCGCGCCCCTTCGTGTAGACCTTGCGCAGGCCCAGCAGTTCGATCGCCGGACTATTACTTGCGCTGGCACTCAACGGGGGAACGCCTCGGGCAAGCCACCATCGACAGGCAACACGGCTCCCGTCGTCGGCGTGCGCATGCTGGCAAACCATGCGACCGCTTCGCCGACATGGCGCGCGGTCACCGGTTGCTTGAGCAACGAACGCTCGCGGTAGTAATCGCGCAACTGCCGTTCATCGATGCCACGTGCGCGCATGCGATCCGGACCAACCTCCGCCCACAACTGGCTCGGAATCTGCTCATCGCCAAACACGGCGTCAGCGTTGATCACGTTGACGCGCACCGATAGTTCAGCCAGTTCCAGCGCGGCGATGCGACCGAGTTGCAGCGCAGCCGCCTTACTCGCCGAGTAGGCGCCGAACCTCGCGCCTGGCGCAAACACATTCTTGCTCGCCTGCAATACAATCGAGCCACCCGTTTGCTGCAGACGGAACATGCGCGCAGCCGCTTGCAGCACGAGCATAGTCGCCGTCGTATTGACGTCTAGCACGCGCGCGAACGCAGCCTGGTCCATGTCCTCGATGGAACTGACATATGCGATACCCGCATTGGGCACGACGCAGTCGACGCCACCAAACCGGACCGCACAAGCGGCGAACATCGCTTCGACCGCGGCGGCGTCGGTCAGGTCTGCCACGTGGGTCACAAGTCGCGGACCGAACGCGGCGAATCGCGACGGTAACTGCTGCAATCGCTCACCATCGATGTCGGTCGCAAACACGCAGGCACCGCGCTCCAACAACACCTCGACAATGCCAGCGCCAATCGCACCGGCAGCCCCGGTCACGAGCGCAACCTGGCCAGCCAATTCAAGTGGCTGCTTCTTGCCAAGCTTGGCGACTTCGAGCGGCCAGTATTCCATCTCAGCGACATCGTCATCACTGAGCGCTACATAATCACCGAGCGCGTCACCGGACGCTTTGACGCGCAACGTATGCGCCGCGATGTCAGCGGCGACGCGCGCGCCCTTCACATCGTGATGTAGCGCGACCACCCCAACACCTGCCAACACCGCCACCACCGGCTTGGGGGAATGCATGTGATCGGGCGAGATTCGTTGCGCGCTGGCTTCGTAGTAGCGCCGGTAAGCATCTTCGTATTCGGCAACCAAACGACGGACGCGCCCCGGATCGGCAACGTCCGCGGGTGCTAGGTAGAGGTAATGCGCTTTGGTGCGGATCACATGGTCGGGGGTGATCGGATTGCTCAGACACAACCGCTGCGCATGCGCATGCATGCCAAACGCAGCCAGGTCGTCTTCGGTTCGCGCATCAGCGACGACGCGCGCGAAGCCAGCAACTACGGAGCCACCGGCACCCGGCGCGGAAACAACGGCGCAAGCACCGCGCAAGACCGGCAACACCCTCGCCAACGCCGCGGTGCGCTCGGACATCGACAACGGTGCGGGATCGCCCAACAACATCGCCGGCGTGCCACCCAGTTCCCGTTGCAGGTAGCGCTCGGCGCCATCCACCAACTCGATCGTTCGGTCGTAGCTTGCTTTGGCCGTATCCCCGAACGTGAACAAACCATGCTTCGCCAACACAATGCCGGTGCAGTCCGGCGACGCGGCGTATGCCTCGGCAACCGCCTTCGCCAGCGGGAAGCCGGGCATAATCCACGGCAACACTAGCACCGAGTCGCCGAGCGCCCGCCGCACGTGCAACTCAGGGTCCGGCTGGTCAGTCAACGCCAAGATCGCATTGGCATGCGTATGGTCGACAAAACGATGCGGCAAGAACGCGTGCAACAATGCCTCGACCGAGGGATTTGGCGCGCGTGAATCGAGCAAGGCGCCGCGCACGGCGTTGACCATGTCTTCGTCGCCAAGCTGTTCGAGTTGCTGCAACTCACGTAGAGCATCGAGACGCACCGCCGGCAAGCCAGGTGGCTCGATATCGACGAGATCCCAACCACTGCCTTTAACACACAACACGTCGACGGCACGACCCAACAAGTCTTGGCACGTCGCCTTCACCGACGTGTTGCCACCTCCATGCAACACCAACGACGGATCGCGCCCCAACAAGCGCGACGAGTAAACCCGCGCGGCCACCGCTGCACCTGCAGTGGCGAACTGCTCAGCGAAGCGTTGCGCTTCATCATCACTCCAGAGATTTTTCATCGATCACTTCGCGGGCCGATTCTCGCGCAGCCAGGCCAACAGAAGTTCCATGTCCGCCGCCATCGGCGACTCGATCACCAGCGGATCGTGAGTCAATGGATGCGGCACCGTGAGCCGCAACGCATGCAGGCAGTGTCGCCCAGGATCGGGCGCCCCTTCGGGAATCCCGACGTGCTGCTGACGACGCGAGCGATAAACACGGTCGCCAACCAGCGAGTGGCCGATCGCCGTCATGTGCACTCGGATCTGATGCGTGCGACCCGTCTTGGGCCGGCACAAAATATGAGAGAAGCCATCGAACTCCTCGACCACCTCATAGTAGGTCGACGACTCGCGACCGCCATCTTCGAGCACGGTCATGCGCTCTGGGTGCTTGGCATCCGTACCGATGTTGCGCTCAATCCAATCGCTGTGGAATCGCGGCACGCCATAGGCGATGCAGTGGTACTCCTTCTCGGCCGTTCGCTCGCGGAACTGCGTCTTCAAGAAGTCGAACGCGACCTGGGTCTTGGCAACCAACATCACACCCGACGTTTCGCGGTCGAGACGGTGCACGATACCAGGGCGCACCGCATCCGGAACGGTTGGCAACTCGCCAAAGCGATGCCTAGCCCAACTGGCAACCGTATGCACAGGCCGGTGGCGCCCGTCTGGCGGATGGGCCGCGATCCCCACCGGCTTGTTGATCGCACAAAGGTCCGGATCGTCATACAGCAGGCTGATCTCCGGCACGGGCAAGTCAGGCGCCAGGGTGTCGACATTCACGTGGGGCTCAAGTGTGAACTTGATGCTCATCTCACCATCGATGTTGAGTCCCGGACGAACTCGTTGCTGCCCTTCGATCTCGACCAAGCCGAGTTCGATCATGCGCCGGGCCTGGCTGCGATTGGCAATTTCCTTCAGCCCAGCAAGGAATACGTCCAGGCGTATACCAGAATCGCGGGCTGGCACAATGCGATACAGGGGTTCGTTGTCGGCCATGGGTGCGCCGGCATTCTGTAGCAACTACCCAGCAAACTACCGAACAAAATGTGCACGACGGTTACTCGGTAGCATGGGATTTGCATAGCAACTCCACACTGGCCTTAGTAAAGAATACGGTGGCCACAGATTCCCACGAAGAATGTTGAGTCCAGGCCTACTAGCCGTCAACAATTCGTCCGAGATAAGGCGCCCAATACCATCCCATTGTCCCATGAGTGAGACCGGAGACAGCCAAGTGAGACTTTCGGAGGCTTCTGAAACGAGGCCTGCGGCTACGCCTTCCTCCCCCTCAACCGATTGGCCTCGCAGTGCGCAAACAGCGTCACCGACTCGAAATCAGCGTGCTAGAGCCGGCCGGGTCCTAATCGTCGACGACGAACCGGAAGTCCTACAAAGCCTCGCGAAGACGCTGGCTCATGACGGCTTTGAGGTTACCGCCGTTGGCTCATTGGCCCATGGTGTCGCGGCCCTCAACAAGCACACCTTCGATCTCATCCTCACGGACCTTTACCTCGGCGACAGCGACCTCGGTTCACAAGTCGCCCAGGCTGCGCAAACCGTCACGCCTTCGCCACCAGTCATCATCCTTACCGGGAAACCGACGTTCGACGGCGCCCAAGCGGCGCTCCGCAGCAACGTCGCGGACATGGTGGTCAAACCCGTCGACCCGCAGAAACTGCTAAGCACCTGTAACCGGGTCATGCAGGAAGCAGCGCTGGGGCGACGCAATCGCGAACTGGAGTCGATCAATAAGGTTCTGACCTCGGTCTTGCCACGCACGATCGAGATCAAGGACCCAACCACCAGCGGTCACGCCGCTCGCGTTGTCGAATACACCGATACGCTGGCCGAGCGGTGCGGCGTATCGCTCGAAGACCGCACTTCGCTGCGCCTTGCGAGCCTGCTGCATGACGTCGGCAAGATCGGCATCCCCGATCACATCCTGACGAAGCCGGGACCGCTGACCGCGGACGAACGCGAGATCATCAACCGGCACCCGAAAATGGGCTACGAGGTTCTCGCCGGCCTGACCGGACACGAGAACGTGCGCAACTGGGTCTACCAGCACCACGAACGATGGGATGGCAAGGGCTACCCCAACAAGATGGCTGGTGACGAAGTGGCCCTACCCGGTCGAATCCTCGTGCTGGCCGAGGTCTACGACGCGCTGGCAGAAGTTCGCAGCTACAAGCCAGCTTGGCCGATCCCCAAGATCGTCGCGTTTTTCCGCGCCGAAGCCGGCAAGCAGTTTGACCCGGACCTCGCAGTCCTGGTGGCGGACGGCCTTGAGAAGAGCGGTCCACGCTTTTTCTCGACCGAGAAAGACATGCTGTTTGCGTGATCTGGCGAACGGAGCCAACTGCGGACTTACCGCTAGTGGCCCAGCCAAACCGCCGTCTCATCGAGCTTAAACGCAGGCCACCTAAGCGAATCGGCATCGTGTGGCAACAACGTGCGCTTGAGCGCCCCTTGCCATAGAGCCTTGCGGCGCGGGCGCGTCCCACGACCGAGGTCTCCTGGTCGATCACCTTCCCAAGAGCACCCCGCGGGCACAGGCACCCGAGGGGACTTGCCGCATGACGGATTGCAGTGACAATGCATTTGTACCGGGCGTAGCCGATCGCGACTACGAACGGTACACTTTGCGACCCCTCTGCGGCCCTCGAGACGCCCACCCCTCACGTCTCTCGGCTAACCGCCCATTGCCTCCCCAAACAACGATGCAATCGAAATCGCTGCGCGCGACGGCCCTGCTGTCCATCACCCTTGGTGCCTTTCTTCTCTCCTACGCCAACTGCCAAGCACCGGCAGCCGGCGGTGACGCCAACGCAACTGCGCTGCCTACCGCTAACGACGTAGGCACCCTGCCAGGGTTCCTGCTCAAGGTGCCAGGCGGCACGGTCTTGGTCGGCATGGAGATCGATCCCTTCGCCAACGCGTGCGCCCAAGCGGCCTACTCGTTCGATTGGAAAAACGCGTATAAGAACGCGGCCGAAAAGTACAAGACTGCCCTGCGACGTTCATCTTCGATGATCGGCCGCAAGCAGTACCAAGTCGAAGAGTTCTACCTTTCCAAGTGGCCGGTCAAGAACAGCGAATACATCGTGTTCGTCAACGACCGACGCGCTGATGGCGAGGAAGTTCGCCCGCCATATCACTGGTGGCGCTACGGCTGCGAGAAGGACTACGAGGAGCGCCTCGAAGAGATCCGCAAGCTCTTCCCTAAGGACCAGCATGGCGCCCTCAACTACTGGGAATCCAAGGGCCACGAACTCCCCTACAAAGCCCAAGACAAGAAGGGCAAGTCGATAGCCGACCACCCAGTCGTGTTCATCACATGGCGCGAAGCCAACGCATTCGCAGCCAGCATCGGCATGCGCTTGCCGACCGAACTCGAACTAGAGCGCGCCATGCGCGGCAATGGCACCAATTGCTGGCCAGGTGGCGCACGCGCTCCTGACAACGACAACTACACCGAGAAAATGCTGACTTACCTCGGCATGGCAAACACGTCGGACCACGACACCAAGCCCGTCGGCACCGTAAAGGGCGCCTATGGCCCGTTCGGTCACTGGGACATGTTCGGTCAGGTTTGGCAGATGGTCGGCGACCTCGGATTCGAGCCCATCCATCACGACATGGACTTCTTTGTGAAGCAGTGGGGTCTACTGAACAAGCACAAGACCGCGCGCATCGTCGAGAAGAAGCCGCTGTATCAGGGTCACATGACGATCGCCAAGGGGGGGTCCTTCCTCTCCTTCCAGGAGCCGGTGCAACTGATGCTCGATGCGCGTGCACCGATCACGACCACCGCCTGCCTCGAGTCGCTCGGCATGCGCCTCGCGAAGAGCATCGCTCCTGGCTACGACTTCCTGTACTCGCTGCAGCGCGTGCAGTTCAACACCGAGGCTTTCGCCAAGGATCAAGAACTCAACCTTGATGCGCTGGTTGGCGCCGAGCGCTACACGCTTGGCGCAAACGGCTTCCCGACCAACTACGAAACGGCTGCGTTCGCGCCGGTCAACTTCCTGTCGACGGAGAAGAGCCCCAAGATCAAGAAGCTCGCCGAAGCATCCATGCACAAGCCGATGCTGATCGGCGCGCTGGCAACAACTGCCAAGTTCGACAACGGCTCCAATCCCGGCCTCTACTCGGTCTTCTACCGCCAAGGCGGCATCCCCAAGGAATTGCGCGATGCCACCAAGGCCGGCTATCGAGAAGTCACCAAGGCTCGCAAGGAAGCCGCGAAGCGCGCCAAGGCCGCCGAAAAATCTGGCAAGACGGCGGACGACAAAAAAGACGACAAGAAGGACGACAAGAAGAAGTCCAAGAAGCAGGACTCGGTTCGCAAGTGGCGAATGGTCGCCAAGAAGTATGGCCTGTCCGACGACGACCTCGTCAGCACGAAGGCCGCCAACGGCGACTGTGGCTACGTGATCATCGACGGCATCAAGATCCCGACTGATCGCGATGCGTTTATCCTGAGCACCAAGGGCAAGATGGTTTCGATCCTGCCTGGCACCAAGAAGAAGCCCGCCAAGGTCCCAGCCTTCACGAGCCTCATAGAAATGGCGACAGACAAAGACCAAAAGGCCAAAGTCACCGCCCAGTTCACCTTCGGAATCCCGTTGGTGATCAACAAACCCAAAAACGTAGTCGTGTTCAATCTGCACGCCGTGTTGGATCTGACTGAGGGCAAGCCCTGGCGTCTGCCGAAGAAAGACTAGCGCCCGCGCAATCGCGCGGCCTCCCAACGACCAACCGCAAGAGCTGCTAAATGAGCGCCCCCAACCACAAAGACGCGATCGCCAAGATGAGCGGTAAGGCCAAAGAGGCCTTCTTCGTTCAGGACTACTCCGGCTCGCCCCGCATTGACGGGGTCGAGATCGTCGAGCTAAAGCGCTTCAACGACGACGGCGGCGCGATCACCGAACTCGGCCGCATGTCCGCGGGCATGCACGAGCAACTGCCCGGGTTCGAAGTGAAGCAGATGAACTACTCCGAGATGGATCCCGGCGCCTGCAAGGCGTTCCATCTCCACCACCGTCAGACCGACGTCTGGTATGTGCCGCCGAGCGACAAACTGTTGCTCGTGCTGCACGATTGCCGCGAAGGCAGCAAGACCGAAGGCCAGACGATGCGATTCGTGCTGGGTGACGGCAAAGACCGCCTGGTGCGCATCCCGCCCGGCGTCGCGCACGGCGCCCGCAACATTGGCCAGAACACCGGCCGCATCATCTACATGGTCGATGTGATGTTCTCCGCTGATGACGCCGAGTGTGATGAAGGACGCCTGCCGTGGGACTACCTCGGCGCCGAGATCTGGGAAGTAATGCGCGGCTAGGAAGCTAGCTCGACTCGCGCGCGCGACCGGCTCACAGCAACGGCGAGAACAACGCACAACCGCCGTCGACCGCTCGCCAGAACGGATTGCGCGGCAGAGACTCGCGAGTCACCTGCTGGAAACCCTTCTCCCGCTGGTCGATCGTTTCCTGAATAGCCGCCGCTAACGGCTCGGCATCGAGCGCGACAGCTGCGAGTTCAAAGTTCAGGTTGGCGCTGCGCAGGTCGAGGTTAGCGCTGCCAATGCACACCGTCTTGCCGTCGACGACAAGAAACTTGGTGTGGTTGTATTCTTGGATCGTCTCGTAGAGCTCCAGACCAGATTCGAGCAAGCGCCGGTAGTAATGGCGCTGCGCATGGTAGAGGAAGGCAGCTTCGGCTCGCCGGCCGTTGGTGTAGATGCGCACACGTACACCGCGCGCTGCTGCTAACTGCACGGCGAACTGCAGCGTCGGCGGCATAACCAAGTAGGGCGAGCTAAGGGTGATCGTGTCGCGGGCTTCGCCGATCGCCTGCACTAGAGCGAACCACAACGCCGACGGCCCGTCATCGGGACCGCTGCCAACGACGCCGACACGACACGCTCCCACATCTTCACTAGGCGGGCGAAACGTGTCGGCCAACACCTCATCCGCCGCCGTGCACCAGTCCTGCACGAATACATCCTGCAGCCGATCGACTGCGGGCCCGCGCACTTCCATCATCGCGTCGTACCAACGACGGCGCTTACCGACTCGGTCATGCCGGTATTCGTCGGCGATGTTGCGGCCACCGAGGAACGCAACCCCACCATCGACGATCAAGAGCTTGCGGTGGTTGCGCAGATTGAGGGTGAACGGACGGCGCTTCCACAACAGCGGCAAGAACGGCACAGCCTTGCCACCAGCGGCTCGCAGTCCCTGCAGGTGTAACGTCTTGAGGCCCCAGCTACCGAATGAGTCGAAGCACAACCGGACCTGCACACCGCGCTTAGCCGCCTCGGTCAATAGTTCCAGGAAACGCAGCCCCGTCTCGTCCGGGCGCAGGATGTAGACCACACAGTGCACGTGCTGCTTGGCGGCGCCGATCGCATCCGAAGCCGCCGCGAAGAAGTCTTCGCCACCTGGCAACCATCGCAGCGCATTGCCATCGGAAAGACCGCCGCGCAACTGCAGCAAGCAATCGAGTCCGGTGGACGGCTCGGACGCCTGCGCATCCGCCTCGTCTCGTGGCCGAACTTCGTGCAGTCGACGCTCGCTCTGCTGCATGCGACGCAAGCGCCGCAACTGCAGACTGCGTGGCAGCAGGTAATAGAGCATCAGCCCAATCCACGGTGTCGCCAGGATCACGACCATCCACAACAACGTGCTGGCAGCCGAACCACCGCGCACCAGCACGCGATAGACGAACATCACCGACAACACTTCCCCGACGGCGGCAAGCGCGACTAGCAGACCTTGCCAGGACCAGGCGTTGGCCCAAAGTTCTGACAGCCAATCGTCGATCGGCGGCATCGCGAGCATGGCGGCAACAACGTGCTCGCTCAGAACTGGCTCCGCCAGCAGCATCGGCTACTTGGGCTTGGCGGGAACGGTACCACCCATCTTGCCCATCAATGGCAGAACGTGCCGAACCCGATCCCCGGCGGCGCTTTCACACTCCGTACCGAGCACGAAGTACTGTCCAAGCTTCAAATCGCGACCGAGCGGCCTGTCCAGATAAAACGTCGCGCGCCAGCCACTGTCGATCGTCAACGGTTGCATCAACACATACGACTGCATGTCGGGGCCACCTTCCGCTGGACCATTAATCTCGCGCAGCAGCACTTCGCCCATCGCACCCTTGGATCCGCCCGCTTCCGGGCCGACGCGGAACTTGACCGACTGATTGCCGGTGTTCTCAACTAGAACCAAGATCCGCGTGTCTGGGTTGTAGACGTCGATCGAGATGCTGACTCCGTGGATCGTGCCACCGAACTTGCCGGCACCGAGTGACGACCACTCCGTACCACCATCCAATTCGTAGCGTAGCCAGGGGCGCGGCGGCGGGGTGTGACAGGCGGCGAGCGTCAGCAAGCTCGCGACGCACAGATAACTGTTCTTGACCATCACAGGCGACCATAGACTGAGCGGGCGATTCGCCAACAAAGAGCCTGCACATTTGCAGTCTTGGTCCAATTCGATGCCCGCTGGACAAGCGTCTCAGCAGACCGAAAGAATGCCGCCTGGACGGCCCTCGAGTCGCGCTCGCCGCTGCCGGGAACATCGTGCCGGGAGAATAGCCCAGTAAGACAAAAGGCCACCTACGCATCGCGTAGGTGGCCTGTTGCATGTGGAGCCGACGATGGGATTCGAACCCGCGACCTATGCTTTACGAAAGCATTGCTCTACCAACTGAGCTACGTCGGCACACGTTGGGCGAAGGAGAATAGCCACCGATTCGGGAGTCGTCCAGTGGGATCTGCCCGTTGGTCCTCAAACGAGAAACGGCCGCAGCACTCAACAGTGCTGCGGCCGTTTCTGCGACAGCTCTCCGTTAGGTGAGCCGGAACTAGCAGGGCTTAGAACTAGCCTTAGTTGCTCGAGCCGGCGACGCGGGCGAGCCTCTTCATCAGTTCCAGCTTCTTTTGCGCGTCGACCTTGGCCTTACCAAGGGCCGCCGCGATCGCCGTGCGCAACCCGGAGTTGGTGCTGCCATCGATGGCAGTGCTCAGGGCGGCGTAGACGTTTTCCGGGCAATTCGACATGCGGCTGAGCACACTGCCGATCGCCAAGGCCGCAGTCGTCTTGAGATCGTCACTGCCAGTCTCGAGTGCGCCGACGAGGGCCGTCAGATGGGCTTCGCCACCGGAGATGCCGATCGCCTTCGCAGCTGGAACCGAAACGCTGTCGCCACGGTTGAGTTGCAGCGACAGGTTGGCCAGCGCACCAGTGATAGGCGCCTCGCGGCCGGCGAGGGTCAGCAGCGCGACCGCAGCCTTGCTTGCGTAACCTTCGGCGCGAACGCCACCGGGGTTCTCCGCACCTTCGAGGGCCGAAGCGACTGCAGCTTGCAGGTTCTCAGCGGTCAGCGGCGCGATGATGAAAGTCACATCGTCGCTGAAGTGCTCGGAAGCAGCTTGCTCGTCCTTGGTGACGACGATGATCTTCGTGTTGTCCATGCGACCATCCTTGCGGATGTTGCCGATGACATCTTCGGGCAGCGCGTCGGGGAGGATCTCGTTGATAACAACGACGTCGATGCTCGGGTTACCCATCAGGGTCAACTGACCGCGAACAGCAGTCGCCGTGCTCGTGTAAACCCTCGAACGCTCACCGGTGGCGACCTCGGCGATCGCGCGGCTCGCGGCGTCCGGCATGATCATGTGGATCGTATTGACACTCTCTTCGGTCACTGCTTGGGCAAGCGCTGCGACGACGCTGGTCAGCATCGGAACATCGCTGCCGGTGCTCGAGCGAACCATCGCATCAGCGGCTGCGTATTTGATGCGCTTGTCGGTGCTTTGAAGCGCGGCGACCAGCGTGGTCTTGTCGGCAAGAACGCCAATCTCTGCCATGGCGGAGATCGCTTCGATGGCGACCGGAGCGACTCCTTGCTTGACGGCTGCGTCGAGCGCGGCACGCATGGCGTCGGTGCCCGAAGCGAGCGCAGCGATGCGCAGCTCAGCGGCGATTCCTTCCATGCCTGAGACCGTCTCGTCGCCAGCGGCGATTGACGAGTCAATCAGGCTGGCCTGCGCGAGGTTCGCGGCAACAACGGCACTGCGAGCGTCGGTGCTTTCCGGCGCGATGCGAGCGGCGTCGCTAGCGGCCGACTTGGCCAGTTCGGTCGGGTAGAGCAGCGCCGGCACGTCGGTTGAGATGAGCTTGTCGTCAACCAGCGTCCAGACAACCTTACTGAAACCGCCAACCGGGACGTTACCGCGCAGGTAGCTGTTCGATTGCGCCAGCAGTTGGCTGAGGGCATCACCATTCGCGCCCTTCTTGGCGACGAACTTCTTGGCGATGGTGCTGATGTTGACGCGATCGTCGTTGGCGAAGTGCGTCAGGATCGGCAGCGCGCGGGCGTCGCCAATCAGGTGCAACGCAGCGCATACGTTTTGCACGGCCAAGTCGTTGCTGCTCTTCAGCGACTCAATCAGCGGCAGGACCGCAACCGAGTGCAACTGTGACAGAACACTGATCGCGTGGATTTGGCCATCGGAGTTGTCCGCATCGCCAAGGATCGCAACAAGCACCGGAACGGCGAACTCACCGTGAGCCGAAACCAGCGTGCTTACCGCAGCCTGACGCGTGCCGTAGTTGTTGCTGCCATCGGTGGCAGTAGCAACCAGAGCGTTGATCGCATCTTCGTCACGCGAGCGCTCACGCTGCGTGGTCTTGGCGCGGTCGAGGATCGAACGTGCGATCTTCGAGACTTCGCCAGACTCGGTCATGAGCATGTACCACTCGTCTTGCGAGACGGCCTGATACATATCGTGAGCCTCCTCGCTGGACGGATCACCGGCGATGATCGCTTGGAGCTTGGCCACTGCGTCGGCCTTCTTGTTCAGGCGAAGCAAATCAACGGCTTCCTGGAGGGGCGAACCTTGCGCCAGGGCCGAACCGCCAACTACGAGAGCAACAGCAACGGCTAGGAGAGACTGATGGAACGAACGGGCCATGAAAGCGGACTCCTTGAGGAGGTTCGGATGCGGTAGGGGTCTGGAGAGGGCTCGGACAAATTACAGCACGTGGGCGTTTGGACAAAACGCGCGCGCGTAACTCCCTCTCCACTCCGCTTGCGGGCTGGAAAGGGCTTTGGAATGCTATGATCCGTCGCCGGGCCGTCAAGTAGACGAACCCATGAGCTTGCTATCTGAGACAGGATACGGCGATTTAACCAGTTCACGGTCTGCCGATAAAGGCCCACAACCCCCATTAGCTGGCATTCCAATGCCATAGTCGGCTTCCGGCAGGACTAATCCGCCCGCATGGCCAAAAGTGTGCCGCGGGAGGTCGCTGGCGCGGTGGCGGCGGGCCGCTACAACCTTTCATCATGAGTGACCAGGCGACCGTCTTGATCGTCGATGACCACCGGGCCGTCCGGGAAGAGATCGCTTTTGCCCTAAATTTCGACGGTTGGCAGACCCGGGAGGCAGAAGATGGGCCGTCGGGGCTCGAACAGGCCCAGGATCCGAAGGTCGACCTAGTGCTGCTGGACGTCAAACTTCCCGGGATGGACGGACTGGAAGTGCTCCAGAAACTAAAGAAACTGCGGCCGAACTTGCCCGTGGTGATGATCTCGGGCCATGGCGACCTCGACACGGCGGTGCTCGCTGTGCGACGCGGCGCCTACGACTTCCTGCAGAAGCCGTTCGCGACCGACCGGGTGGTGCTGTCACTAAAGAACGCGTTGCGCACGCAGCAGTTGACCAGTGAGAACGAAACGCTGCGGGCGACGATCCAGTCCGAGGCACAGTTGCTTGGCGGCAGCGACCGCATGGATCAGGTGCGCACGATGATCACCAAGGTCGCCCCCACCGAGGTTGCGGTCTTGATCACGGGCGACAACGGCACCGGCAAGGAACTGGTCGCGCGCCAACTACACCTGCAGAGCAAACGTAAGGAACGTGAGTTCCTGGCGGTGAACTGTGCGGCGATTCCAGAGGGCTTGGCGGAGAGCGAACTGTTCGGCCACGAGAAGGGCGCGTTCACCGGGGCGCAGAATGCGCGCGCCGGCGCCTTTGAACTGGCCGATGGCGGCACGTTATTCCTCGACGAGATTGGCGACATGCCGCTCGCGATGCAGGCCAAGCTGCTGCGGGCGCTGCAAGAAGGAGTCGTGCAGCGGCTCGGCAGCCAGGTCACGACCAAAGTCAACGTGCGCGTTCTTGCGGCGACCAACCAAGACCTTGAGGCCATGGTGCAAGAGAAAGCGTTCCGCGAAGACCTTTACTACCGCCTACATGTCGTGCGCGTGCACTTGCCGCCACTACGCGAACGGCCCGATGACATTGCATTATTGGCCGACCATTTCCTCCGCAGCGCGACCAAGCGCAATGGTCTCGGCATCAAGCGACTGGCGAAGACAGCGCTCGATTGGCTGCGCGGCCAACCGTGGCCAGGCAACGTGCGCCAACTAAAGAACGTTCTCGAAGGCGCAGCGGTGCTGTCTGACGGCACCGAGATCGGCATTACCGATCTCGAATGCAACGCGCCGCCAAAGCCTGGCCGTTCGGCCGAAGGACAGACGGACTGGTTCGCCTACGCGCGGCTGGAGGACTTCCGCGGGGCGACTGAGAAGGAGTTCTTGCGGCGCAAACTGCTGGAGTTTGGCGGCAACATCAAACGCACCGCCGAGAACATCGAGTTGCAGCGCAGCAACCTCTACAAGAAGCTCGATCGCTACGGCCTAAAGTAGCCTGCAAACTCAGATCGGCTGAGTACGCGCGTCACCAGCGCGAGACCAAACAGCTATCTAGCCTGCCCCTCACTGGCAAGCTACAGCACTGCCAGACTGCCGAGCTGCCAGACTGCCGAGCTGACAAGCTCGGCTACTCGGCTACTCGGCTTTGGCTGGGATCTTGAACTCTTGGCCGATGTCGAGGACTTCGCCCAAGTTCGGGTTCAAGCTCTGGATGGCCTTGACCATCTTGTAAGCCTTGGCCTTGCCGTAACGCTTGGTGGCGATGCGCCAGATCGAGTCTCCCTTCTTGACCGTGTAAGTCACAAGGCCGGCCGAACCAGCACTGCTGGCGCTAGGGGTAGCCGGTTTCGAGTTGCTTGCGCCCGGCACCTTGAAGCCAGGCATCTTGAAGCCCGGACGCGTCACGGAAGGACCCGGCATGCCAGCTGCGACAGCCTCATTCGACGAACTCATCAGCGTGCGGTTCGAGCCGACTGGGCTCGAAACCAAGGTGCGCGATGAGGCGCCTTGGGCCTCGATGATGGCGGCGAGCACTTCGTCGGCCACCCACGGGACCATGACTTCGCTGCCAACATTCAGCGTGGTCGTGTCTTCATTGAGCTGCAGCGCTTCTTCGAGATTGTCTTGGGTATCGCCGCACCAGCGACGAACCAACTTCTCGAACGCGTCGCCGCGCTTGACCGGCACCCAACGCACCATGCGTTCGCGACGACTCTTACCGAGCACGCGGACGACGACATCGCTGGCGCTGTACGGCTTGGCGTTGAGCGGTTGCTCGTGCGAGTCGCCAGCATTGAGTTGCCCGGCAAGCGACAGGGCCTTCGCCTTCGCCTTCGCATCGGCATCGGCATCGGCATCCGCCTTCGCTTTGGCCAAATCGGCGTCCGACTTGTTCGGCTGCAGAATATCACTGAGGCCGTTCGATGTGTTTTCCTGCGTCTTTGCGACAGCGACCGGGTCGTTGCCAAACAGAACCGCAATGACAAGGATCAGAGCTAGAAAGCCCGTGACCGCGTAAACCAACAACCGTTCGTTTTGCTTCATAGTTGCCCTCCGGCCGAACTTAGTTCGACCTGATCGATAGGAATCGATCTAACCGTGCGCGAGTGGCTACACGATCTCGCGAGAGCGACTCGCTTTGACCGGATCGTGGCCCACTCCAGTTACTAGTTAACCTGCCCAGCCGCGACCGTTGGTCGTGGCCAGTTACTGAACCGGCAGCAGCCGGCGCAGCAATATCATCGGGATGACCGCCCGACGACGGCAGGAATACTACGGCAACCACGCCTTACCGCCAAGCACTGGACCAACGAAGTTATGCCGTAGCCAACACGCGGCGGAGTCAGCGGCCAGTTCGATGCTCGATGACCCTCGTGTCCTTTGGCACATCGAACGCAACCGACGGCGCATCCTTCGGGTTGCTGCGCACGTTGCGCAACTCGATCTCAACCAGGTCGCCGGTGTGATCGCGGTACGCCACGGAGCGCAACGTGACATCCGGGTTGTCTTGAGCGTTGGCAATCACCGCGAACTTCACAACGAGTTCTCGCAGGCGTTCGCGCATCGCGCTGCTCTTCGGAACGAGCCGAACCGCGGCGGTCACTGACCTGCCAGCGGCCGGAGTCTCGGGGCCCTCTGCAGTGACCTCTCCAACCAAACATCCGGCGACATCGAAGTCCCTTAACAGGCGATCGGCATCCCCTCCCACGGCAGCAAACAGCCCCTGCGACAAGTCTGGCCCCTGCAAAGTGAAGCGCTCTAAGCGCTTACGCTGAGGACGGAACACTTCATAGAGCCCCTTGGTGAGCCGGACAATCGACGTGCGCGGCTTCTTGGCACGAAACACGACACACGCCGGCTTGCGCCGGAACAAGAAACTGCCGGCACTGCGCAGCGGTTTCTTGCTGAGCGCCGTCGTGCGCGTTTGCACGTAGTCCGCGACCAGAACCTTCACGGATTTGCTGGCCTTGGCGTGGCCTCGCAACAGTTCGATCGCCTGGGCGCGCTGCTCGCTGGTGATCGCGGGCTTTGCCGGCAGTGGCAAGGGCTCGCCCTGCGGCTTCTGCGCCACGGCATTCGCAGCTAGGCAGCCAAGCAAGCAGATCGCTGAAAGCTGCAGCATCATTGCGTCATCCTAGACGAATCGCCTCCGAGGAACTTCGCGACGGGCGAGGAATCCGCCTGTCGCGGCACCAACTTGAGTCGCCGCTGCAGCCCACCGGGCAAGAAAAACGTGTTCATGCGCAGACCACGGAGCCAATTCAGATCAAAGCCACCAGCCAATACCCTGGTGATCACGTGCACTCTCACGGGGCGCTCTAGCCCGCTCTCGTTGATCGCCGTTCGCGAACGTGACCGAAACCCCATCGTCGTCGACCTCGCCCGAGCGAGACCGCGCCAACGATGACGACGTCGTGATCGTGCGAACTATGATCGCATCCCAACGAGGCTTCAGCCGCCGAGGTCGACGCTGTTGTCCCGCGCAAAATCTTGCGCCGACTCATAGCCAGCGTCGGCGTGGCGCATGATGCCGGTGCCCGGATCACACGTGAACACACGTTCGATGCGCACAGCCGCTTCGTCGGTGCCGTCGGCGACCGTGACCTGACCGGCATGGATCGACTTACCCATGCCAACACCGCCACCGTGATGGATCGACACCCAGGTCGCGCCCGATGCAACGTTGAGCATCGCGTTGAGCAACGGCCAGTCGGCGATCATGTCGCTGCCGTCCTTCATCGCTTCGGTTTCGCGGTAGGGCGACGCCACCGAACCACAATCGAGGTGATCGCGACCAAATACGATCGGTGCCGAGATCTCACCCGTCTTGACCAGTTCGTTGACCGCCATGCCAAAGCGGTGACGTTCGCCGTAACCGAGCCACAGGATGCGCGACGGCAAGCCCTGCCAAGCAATCTGCCGCTGAGCCTTCTCGATCCAGGTGCGCAGCGACTCATTGTCGCCAAACATCTCGAGCGCAAGTTCGTCGGTGCGGGTGATGTCCTTTGGATCGCCACTGAGCGCCACCCAACGGAACGGACCGCGACCAGCACAGAACAACGGACGAATGTACTCCGGGATGAAGCCCGGGATCCGGAATGCATCGGCGACGCCGTGATCGCGCGCCTCGGTGCGGATGTTGTTGCCGTAGTCGAACGTGATCGAGCCCATCGCTTGCAACTCGAGCATCAACGACACGTGCTTGGCGACGGTGCGACCCGACTCTTCGTGATACTTCTTCGGGTTCGATTCACGTAGTTCGCTGGCTTGCTCGACGGTCATGCCATCGGGGACGTAGCCGATCAGCATGTCGTGAGCCGACGTCTGGTCGGTCAGCATGTCCGGCACGACGCCTTCGTCGCGCAGCACGGTCAACAGTTCGGTCGCATTGCAGCAGACACCAATCGACCACGTTTCGCCGGCCGCAGCCTTCGCTTGCGCAGCGGCGATCGCAGCCTTCGGATCATCGATGCGTTGGTCGAGATACTTCGTCTCGAGTCGCTTGTCGATGCGCCAACCTTCGACGTCGGCAGCAATGCATACGCCGCCAGCCATCGTGATGGCCAACGGCTGCGCGCCGCCCATGCCGCCCAGTCCGGCAGTCACGACAATCTTGCCCTTCAGGTCGCTCTGGTAGTGCTTTTTGCCTGCCGCAACGAGCGTCTCGTAGGTGCCCTGCACGATGCCTTGGCTGCCGATGTAGATCCAACTACCGGCGGTCATCTGGCCATACATCATCAGGCCGAGCGCATCGAGGCGGCGGAACTCATCCCAGTTGGCCCAGTCGCCAACTAGGTTGCTGTTCGCGATCAAGACGCGCGGCGCATCGGTGTGGGTCTTGAAGACGCCGACGCACTTGCCCGACTGCACCATCATGGTCTCGTCGGGCTGCAGGCGACGCAGCGTCGCCAAGATCTTCTGCAGCGCTTCGGGGTTGCGAGCCGCTTTGCCGAGGCCGCCGTAGACGATCAGTTTTTCCGGATCTTCCGCGACCTCAGGATCCAGGTTGTTCAAGACCATGCGGTAAGCCGCTTCGATCTGCCAATTCGAACAAGTCAGTTCTGTGCCACGCGGCGCCCGATAATCAGTCATGACGGTAGCGTGGCGAGCGCGTGCTGCCGAGGCAACAGTAGTCCCTGAGTCGCCAGTCAGATTCGCAGCTATTCAGAGGCTACTCGACCGACACGAGTTGCCGGGAGAACTTGCGGAACGTCACCTTTCGCTGCTTTCTTGATCCAGGCGGCAACCCAATCCCGGCCGCCGCCTGAGGTCAGGAGGCCCGCACCCGGGGCGCAGAGCCGACCTTGACGGCGCCCTTAGTGGTCGCGCCTCGCGACGCGAGCACGCGGTTCTGGAGACGCGACGCCAAGCTCACAGCGCTGCGATTCGCACGTGCTAGCGCGGAAACGTCACTTCGACCGTCTGCTGCTTGTCATCGCGCAAGAACGTCAGCGACTTATTCTTCTTACCACCAGCCAGCGCGCGGCGCAGGTCACGCTGCGACTTGATTGCCGCCTCGCCGATCTTCACGAGTTTGTCGCCAACCTTGAGACCAGTCTTCGCTGCGACACTGTCCTTGGTCACAACGCCAATGGTGACGCCGTCGTCACCGAATTGCACACCGAGCACACGACGACTACGCCGCGCGCCGCCACTGAAACCACGACGCACCTTCATGTTCTCGCGCGTCAACATCTCGGGCAAGTTCGCCAGGCCAAGTGCGCCGGTCGCGGCAACCACCGACGAGTGGCGTTGGTATTCCGGGATCGCGGCGCCGTAGGTGTCGTATTGCGTGTGGTGCGTGTGCGTGTAGTTGGCACGGCCTGACTGGTTCCAGAAGAAGCCGGGCACCCCCACCGCGGTGAACGCTTCGTGGTCACTGCCGATCGGAGTGAACGCCGGGATCTCACGAATGCGGAACGGCATCTCCTTCGACAGCGTCAACACGTGCTCGAACGCAACCTGCAACTGGGGCTGCATCTCCGGCATGCCAGCGATGCCGGACAGGTAGTTG
This sequence comes from uncultured bacterium, assembly GCA_937906475.1. Lineage (GTDB taxonomy): Bacteria > Planctomycetota > UBA1135 > UBA1135 > UBA2386. The sequence continues at coordinate 1,036 of CALCZA010000178.1, read as the reverse complement.
GTGCCGCCATCGTGCACGAGGCTAGCGCTGTAGTTCGCCATCTCATCCTTGTGCTTCTGCACCCACGCACGCGAACCAAGCAGACCTTGCTCTTCACCACTCCAAAGCATGAAACGAATGCTGCGGCGCGGCTTGGCACCGAGCGCCATCAGTAGACGCGCGGCTTCGATCGTCGTCGCGGATCCGGTGCCGTTGTCGGTCGTGCCGGTTGCGCCATCCCAACTATCGAGGTGGCCACCAACGACCACGAACTGATCAGGAAACTCCGTACCGATGATGTCGGCGACGACGTTGTAAAGCGGGATCGGGCCCTTGCGGAAGTGGTTGCGAATATCGAACTCTACTTCGACATCCTTGCCGTCATCCAGTTGCTCGACGACGGCTTCGTAGGCGTCGTTTTTTAGCCGCACCATCGGCAGGCTCGGCAGGCTGTCCATGCTTCGGCTCGGACGACCGCCCGTCAGCAACAACTCACCGCGTCGACCAGAGCGCCCGGTAACGAAGCCAAAGCCACCTTCGGCGACCATCGCTTCCGTCAATTTCGCCAACAGACGACCGTTCGGGTTAAGCATCCAAACGTGATGCAACTTGCCCTTCATAGCGGCTAGCTCATCAGCGTCCTTTGGCGCTGCGACAACGAGACCGCGCGCCGGACCTTTGGTGCCGGCCGTCCATGCGTTGGTGTTGCACACGAACTCCATCTCGACTGGCTTGGTCATACGGCCCCACCACGGCCCCCGGTTGAAGCCGACCGCGTAGTCGCCCCACTGCTCGAGGCGCGCGTTCTCGATGCCGAAACTCTTGAACTTGTCGACCGCCCAATCGCCGGCCACCGTCAGATTGTCCGAACCGGTCAAGCGTGGACCGATGCGATTGACCAAGTGGTCGAGGTGCGCCATCACCTGGGAGTTCTCCAACCCCTCATTCTTGATAATGGCGAATTGCTCTGGGGTGACCTGAGCAAGCAGCGGAGCCGAAACGGCGAGAAGAACAAGCGATCGTGCGAACATCATCGACGACAACGATACGCATCGCT
>CALCZA010000177.1 GCA_937906475.1 uncultured bacterium | reverse complement strand
GCGTGATCCCAAACAGATCGAAGATCGCCTGACCAACGAATGCAAACAGGGCCACCAACAGGAAAGCCAGCCCGATGCCCCGGATCGCGACTGCACGCACAACTGGCCGCTCATATCCGGCCGTCAGGCCAAGGAAAATTGGCACGTTTGCGATGGGGTTCATGATCGCAAGGAAGCCCATGAAGACACTAGCGCTGTGGCCTAAGTCGAAGGTCATAGATACCTGAGGTCGCAGGAAACATCCTGACCACCCGAAGAGCAGATTACGTCTAAGCCACGCCCCACGTAAACGCTCGACCGCCAGTTGCGAGGAATTGCCAGCCGTCGCCCAGCGGGTAGCCCCATCTAACCAGCGCAGCCGGTTCGCGAACCGCACGATCAGTGGTGATCGCCCCACTGGATCTACAGATGTCGAAAACTGGCTAGAACTGCAAATTATTGAAGGTTCCAGCGTGCGCTGTGCCCGGAATGGCTCTGAAGATGACATGCAAGTCATCTTTATCCTGTCGCTGGCGCTGACCGCCGGCACCGCAGTCGCCCAGTTCGGTGAGCGCCCTGAATTACTCGGTTCAGGATCATCGGCGGTGGATGTATCCGGTCGATCCGTCAAGAACCCGCGCGTTCGAGCGATCCATACGACAGACCCTTCACATCTGGGCGGGACGGCCTACTTGCAAGACCAGGACCCCTTCCTCGCATACCAACTAGGACGAAACCTGAACTTCCGCGAGTTCCGATCCAGAGACGGAGTGTTCGACAACAACATTGCTGGTCTTGCGGGCCCAATGCCAGATGGGACAACCGCAAAGATCACGAAGAACAACCAGACAAGCTGCGCAGGCTGTCACAACTTGCCCAACGGAAATGCGGGCGGCGGCCCCAACTTCCACAAGGACTCTGGCTTCGGCCGCAACACACCACACTACTACGGCGCAGGCATCATCGAGATGCTGGCGCTGCAGGTCCGCAGCCAGATACTGCACGCTGTAGACAGCAATGGTGACGGCTGGATCAGCGCTGCGGAATCCCAAGCATCACCACCCCGCATATATATCAAGACAGACGCATCGACGCCGCTGCAACACGCCCCGTCGGTCTACTACGGAACAGCGCACCTATCGAACCATTCGACCGGGACGCCAAGACTCAACAACATCTTCCGAGTCTGGTATGTCGACGCCGATGGTGCACCCGTGCCAGGCGCGACATCCGTTGATGGCGTGACTACGCATGGCTTCAATTTCGAGATGATGGTGTGGGGCTGGGGACAAGGCGTCGGCCGCTCCGCGCTCAACCCAACCAACAGGGCCTTCTTCTGGGACCCGATGATCGCGCACTCTGGACTGGAGAGCTACGACCCATCGACGACCCTAGATCCAGATGGCGATGGCGTCTCCGAACCAACTCTGGCAGGAGCGATCCAGTTTCCAGTCACACACCAGCCCAACGATGTAGGTGCAAACCTCGACACGATGGGATTCAGCAGAGATGACCCGGACGGCGACGGACACCTCAACGAGATCTCGGAAGGCGACCTAGACCTTGCAGAGTGGTTCATGCTTAACGCGCCGAGACCAGCCTTTGCTGGCACTGCAGCGGAATACCAGCAAGGCGTCCTGTTGCTACAGTCACTAGGCTGCGCCGACTGCCACCAACCAGACTGGAAGATTCTATCCGCCAATGATAGCAGTGAGAACTCGCTTGCCGGTGACCGCAGGTTCTTTGACTTAGATGTCCAATGGAATCCAAGCGCAGCACGACTCGAAGGCACACTGCAGCAACTCTACGACATGGAGGGCAGCAGCTACGTCCGGCGCTTCGATGACTTCTATGTCGAAGGCATCTTTACGGACCTCGCACACCACGAAATGGGTGCTGACTTTGAAGAAGTCGGCTTCGATGGCAACCGCAATTCCACATGGCGCACCCCACCACTATGGGGTGTCGGCAGTGGTTTCCCATGGGGTCACGACGGCAAGTCTCTGTCGCTAGAGCATGCAATCGAACGTCACGGCGGCGAAGCCACCCAAGCACTTCAGAACTGGAAGCGCGCGCAATCATCGACACGAGCACAGGCACTTAACTTCCTGTCGAAGCTGGTGCTCTATGACGTCGAGAGCATGCCTACAGACCTGAATGCCGACAACACGATCACAACGGACTATGTCGTCGCCGGTATCGGCACTGGCTTGGAACGCTTCAACCCAGAATGGCTATTCAAGGTGCCCGTCCAGATCCAGGGCATTGTCGCCAACATGATCGGACAGCCAGTCACCTCATACGCCGCAATCAATCTGTCCTCTGCCTACGGCCTAACGTTGCCGCTTCGCATCGATACGGACCTCGATGGCTGGCCAGATGTATGGGATATCGCGCCTGGCCTGGCTGGCTACAAGGACGGCATCCACTAGCTGCTAGTCAAACAAACGGATTACACGCCACCCCCAACGCAATCGTTGGCACGGCAACCATCACACCCCTACTGACATCCAAAAACCGAGACGTATTCACCATGAAGAATCATCAACAAGACCCCATTCGCACAACAGCCCAAGCAGGACGAATGGTCATCTGGGAGGAAATAGCGCGCGATGGTGCTCAGGGTAAGACCTTGCTTTCCGCACATGACCGCCTGGCAATCGCACACCGCGAAGCATCCATTTTCGGCAACCACGGCACCAGCCACCTTGTGTTTGCCGCTGGCTTCCCGGCAGTAGCTCCAGAAGAACTAGCAATCTGCCAGCAGTTCGTAGAACAAGCACAAGGCCTCAGTCCGACCCTTGTCTGCCGAGGCAAAGAAGCCGACATCGTGCAAGCAGTGCGCCTCGTTAAAGATGTCAAACATGCACGCATCATGATCATTGTCCCAGCCAGCGACCCGGTAGCAGCTGCTATGACTCACTGCCCTGCCTCGAAGGCCATCGCAGACGGGCCAGCCTTCGTCAAGCTCGCCAAAGACTTGGCCCCAAACGTCCACGTAGACCTTTCCTATGCGGACGTGCCTCGGGGTGATTGGCGACGAGTCGCTGAAGCAGCCACTGCAGCTACCGAAGCCGGCGCAGGCATCGCGGTAATCAACGATAGCTTTGGGTTCCTTACTCCCCGAGTAACGACCGATATGTGGGATGACTTGACCAGTCATGCATCCGAAGACGTGGTGTTCGCAACTCACTTCCACAACGATCTAGGACTGGGACTCGCTAATACACTTGCCGCGGTGTCAGCCGGCGCACGTGTCGTCTCAAGCTCTCTGCTGGGACTCGGCGAACGAGTCGGATTGACCGCAACTGAACAGGTCCTGTATTCGCTTGCAGCCGACTCCGCCCACACGCAACGCGCGACAGGACTGACAGAGTCACTCTGGAACGAGCCACTGGATCTTCACAACCTACCGCCGCTATGCAACAAGGTGTCTGAGCGAACCGGCGTTGCGATGAACATGACGCATCCGATCGTCGGCCCCGGGGTCAACAGCATCTCTACGGGCACACCATTTGTGCACCCAGAAAGCTTCCGGCCCTTCGATCCTGAAGCCGTATTGGGCATTCGCCCCACTGTCGTGCTATCAGCACTGGCAAACCTCCGGGTGGTGCGGGCTGTAGCAAGACGACTAGGCGTCCTGCTCACCGATGAAGATGCACGACTCGCCCTCCGCTGGGTCAAGCAAACATGCTACCAACAAATCTCGGGCACGCTCGATGACGAAAGCTTCTCTGTATTTCTGAGAGCACAGAATATGGGAACGGCAGCGTGAGCTTAATAATCGCAAGCAACATCACTACAGAAGCGGTGCGCAGGTTAGATCGCGGCGAAGCGATTGCGATCCCGCTGCCTTCGCCACTCGCATACTGCGTAATCGCGACAACGCCACAAGCGATCAATAGAGCGAAAGGTCGGCCACAGAATCAAGAGGTGGCCTCGTGGACATCTGATGCAAACACCATTCTAGATCAACTAGAGCTAGACCCTAACGAAGCCAAGCTACTGCCATGGATGCTGCACACCGAAGGATTGACGGCTGTCATTCCACCGCGCAAAGACCAACCGGTTCCTTGCCATTGGCAGCAATCTTACCGAAATGGGCGAGTCCTATTGTTTGGGGTTCGCTGGCGCCACCTCGATGACTGGATGGCTGCATACAAACGGCCACTCTATGTAAGCAGCGCGAATCGCACAGGAATGACTAGTGCAGTCACTGCCGCCGAAGTGAAAGCGCAACTGCCGAACGAAACATTCATCGTAGATGGAGACAAATTGCGCGACCCTGTAATCAAGCATGGATCCACAACGATGATCGCATTAGGTCGTGGACCAATTCAGGTAGTCAGGCACGGTATCCATGACGCGGGATTTGGATCATCGCAAGCATGGATATCGGATCTGCTATCGCGTGCTCCGAGCAGTCTGAGCCGTCCTGCAGGATGCAGCCACTCCGCAGCAAATAAAGTCATCAGCGTCTGCCAATCTAAACAGCTGCTTTGACCGACTGCGCAACAGGTAGAGCATGGCTAGGTATTGATAGGTGCGGCGCATTAAAATCCCGAGTCAACACCTAAGGGCAGGCCTACTACTGGCACGAGCTATCAAATCACTGCCATCCTCCAACCACGGTTTAGCCTAGCCCGAGGCTTTCTCGATCACATGCACGCTGACGCTGCGTGTTGCGATTCTCAGCTAGCAGAACTTTTTACTCTCGGCTCAAGATCCAAATCATGAGGTCCTATCCAATGTGGCAGCCGAACGCAGCAACCATTACACGGGCCTAATGCGCAACGGATGGCACATCTCGTGGCGACTTTTCTGCATCAGAATGGAATGACGCTGCCATGCGCCCTACTGCACTAATACTCGCCACATCGCTGCTCCTACTCGGCTCAACGGCTTCGACACAATCGCCGAGCGAGCCAATCGAGACGCCAGCGACAATCTCAATCCCTGAAGCAGCCGACCTCAACGGCAGCATTACCTTCCGCATGTGCGTGCGCATGCCGAATGCCCTATCAGACCTGCCGCTGATTGCCGGCACCAAGGCATGAGAAGACGGCGACGTGCGCGGCTATACGACCAACAATTCGTATGGCATCGGACGCGAATCCGGCAAGCTCAAAGGGTTCGCGATCAGCGTGCTACCAGATGGCGCATGGACGTGGAACGCCAGTGAAGGCTGCTACGACTGCTGCGTCGCTTGGTCGCGCGCGCGGTCGCCGGTGCGCCGCACTGCGTGGCCGATGATCCACACCATCAGGCAGCCGAACCCCGACGGCAGCCAACCGAACAGCAAGCTGCCGGCCAGGCTCGCACCGTCGGC
>CALCZA010000176.1 GCA_937906475.1 uncultured bacterium | reverse complement strand
GTTGGTGCCAAGCGTTGGTGCCAAGCCAGAGCAGTCAAGCCAGAGCCAGAACCGAGATTACATCTTCGTCGTTACGGCAACACCGCAACGACAAGGCTGTGCGGGTGATCCGAGAGTAGCTTCTCGATGTGACCGGCAGCAGCCGTGTTTCGCTTCTCGGATAGCGCGCGCAAGCCAGCAGCCAAACGCTTGCCGGCCAGCAACTCATCGGTGAGAACCTTCGTCCAGTTGTCTTGCGCGCTCGGCAGGCGCGACAGCAGATGCTCGAACACATCCGTGGCAAGCGGATACGCTTGATCGCCTACGCCGGTATCGTCACCGCTATTGTTCAATTGCCCGAGGTAGGCTGTCGCCGCCTGGCAGTGCTTGTTGATCGCTAGCAGGGCGACGAAGCATTCACTGCTTCCATCCGGGGAGCCTTCGATCTGATCCGTCAACTCCAGCCATTGCTCGATGGCTAGGCTTTGGCAGGCAACGATCTCTTCTTTGCGAATGCGGCCGGCCAAGCGCACCTTGATTTGGTTCTTCTGGCGGTCCCAGCCGAGCACGCGCAACCGCTTGCTGCCAATGGATAGCGTTAGCTTGCCGGTGGCGCAGTTCTGCTCGAGCATCGTGGCGAAGGCGTTCGCACTTTGTGTTACCTCGCTCAAGCCCATGGCGCGCAGCGTTGCTTGGTTGTCGGATGCGTCGCCACCAAACGACTGCATGCTCTTGGCCGCCGCTGCGAAGTCGCAGTTGTTGATGTGGTTGCGGAAGCCTTGTGGGGCCTGCAGCAACGCCTGGTAGGACTGCCAGACGCTCGCGCGGCGCACATTCTGTAACGTCTTCAGCGTGGCTTGGAAGTTTGCGGCGTCCGACTTGGCTTCCGTTAGTTCCGCTAGCACAGCCTTCGGCCAACGCGTGTCTGGCTTGAGGCCCTGTTCGAGCGCGTCGATCGCAACTTTGAGCTTGGCCTCATCTTTGCCAGTGCTTGCTGCCCTTGCCGGTTCGCGCAGTTGCTGCAGGTGCCCGCGCGCCTTGGCGAGGATCTCGCCGCGTAGCTTCTCAAGCCCGGCCGTCAATGCATCATCACTAGCCAGGTCTTGAGGCGGCTTGACGTCGAGGGAACGGATTGCGCGCTCGTAGTCGTGGGCGTCGAGTGGCTTGATTGTCGATTGGCGAGCGGTCGTCAGGTGGCCGGCGATGCGCGAACGACGTTCGGCCGCCTGCTGCGCGCGGTCGGCGACGACTTTGCGGGTTGCGGTGGCTAGTTGTGTGGCTTCGGCGGCGGCATTGGAGTCTGCGTGGTTGGCAGCGACCAGGTCGAGTGCCGTCGCCAAGTCTTCGCCGTCGAGGCTGGATACACGTGTAGTCAGCAGCGCGATCGTGGCGTTGCTTTCCTTGGCTTCCGCTTCCAACACCTTGATGCGGTCGGCGAACTGCTGCTTCTCCGGGTCGTCGTAGATGACGGTTTCTTTGATCGTCTTGACTGGCCGCGTTATGGCCCACCAGACCGTGCCACCCGCGATCAGCACCGCAACAGCCGCAAGCGCGATCCACCTGCCGCGCTTCTGCGCCGGTTGCAGCAGTTGCTCGAGTTCTTCGAGTAGGTCGTTTGCCGTTTGGTAGCGATCGCTCGGATCCTTGGCCATCAGCCGTTGGATGATTGCAGCGACTTCTGGCGGCACGTCAGAGTTTACGCGTGACGCTGGCTCGGCCGGTTCCTTCACCTGCGCCCGCAGGATATCTTTGACCGTTTGGCCGCGGAACGGCGTCTTGCCAGTGACTAGGCGATAGAACGTGCAGCCGAGCGCATACAGGTCGGTGCGGTGGTCGAGTTCCTTGTTGAGGACCTGCTCTGGCGCCATGAAGTGCGGCGTGCCGATGGCGCGTTCGCCGGTCGCATCCGACGAGTTACTCGCGAGGCCTAGGTCGGCGATCTTGATCGCGCCGTGCTGGTCAAGCATCAAGTTGTCAGGCTTGATGTCTCTGTGCACGATGCCGAGCGACTCCGCGTAGGCGAGGCCGGCGGCGGCGTCTGCGATGACTTGTACTGCGCGGTCGACCGGCATCCTGCCGTTCTGCTTCAGCCAGTCTTCGCAGGAGCCTTCATGCATCAGCTCCATCGCGTAGTAGTAGATGTCGCCGTCGTGCTCGACGTCAAACACCGACACCACGTTCGGGTGCTGGAGCTTGGCCGCGGCGCGTGCTTCAGCAATGAACTGTGCGACAAAGGCCGGGTCGCTGGTCTGCTCTTGCTTGAGCACCTTGAGCGCGACCTGGCGGTGCAAGCTGACTTGCTCGGCGCGGTAGACCGTGCCCATGCCGCCCTTGCCGAGTAGGTCGATGATGCGGTAGCCCGAGATCGATGGCAGGCCGCGTTCTTGGGTCTTGCCGAACGCAATGCGGGTCGTGCCGATCTCGATGATGTCACCATCAGAGAGCGGGCTCGCCTGCACCTCGGAGCCGTTGACGCGCACTGGTCCGATAGCTTTGATGCCAAAGCCGGTGCCTTTCAGCGCCTTGACGACGGCATGGCCCTCGATGACGCCGGCTTCTTGGACACGCAAATGACTACCCGGACTGCTGCCAATGAGCGTCGGGACGTCGCGTTCTAGATGGATTACGGTGCCGGTAGAGGGACCGGTCTCAACAGTTAGGCGCACGTGGCGAATCGGGTTCGGAATACAGAGGGGTTGGTGAAGTATTGCAGAGGGCGGGGTGTTCTGCGAGGGCCAGGTCGAGGTAGTTG
>CALCZA010000175.1 GCA_937906475.1 uncultured bacterium | reverse complement strand
CCGGCAGACGGCACCCGCAGCTTAAGTCAGTCGATCTTCGACAGTGTCGACAACCGCGTCACCGTCAACGAAGTTGACTTGACGACCGTCGGCGCGAGTTACTACTACGCGCTGCAATTGATTCACAAGGGTGAGAGCCTTGCCAACCGTGGCGATAACAACGCGCACCGTGGCATGAACCCGACGTTCAACGGCGGCAGTTGGAACTTCTCGAACAACGCCGAAGGCCAGCAATTCGGCTCGGTTCTTTCTCGTTGGCCCGGCGCCACGGTCAACTCGGCCAGCAATGGCAGTGACGACGGCCGCTTCTTCGTTGCGAGCAAGGTTACGACGCTCGGTGGTGGCAACTACCACTACGAATACGCGGTGCACAACATCGACAACAGTCGTGCTGGTGCGTCGTTCCGTGTTCCCATGGCCTCGGCTGTCACCGCCTCGAACTTCTCGTTCGGCGACATCGATGGCGATGCTGGCAACGACTGGAGTGTTGCACAGGTCGGCACCGACGTCGTCTTCACGGCGACAGCTAGTAACTCGCTCGAGTGGGATACGATCTACAACTTTGGCTTTGACGCCGACCGCGCCCCTGGTGCTGGTGGTGTTGTACTTGGCGAAGCGCGTCCCGGAGCAGGTGCTCCGACCGTCACCGTCACCGCTGAGGTTCCCGGTGGTGTGATCCTTGCCGCGTTCGATACGTTTGGCGCCGGTTGCGAAGGCTCGGTTGCCCAACCGCCGGTTAACTGCCCTGAATTGAATGCTGCTGGCGGTACGCTGAGCAACAGCACGAACCAGTACGAATACACCTATGCGGTGCAGAACAGTGGGCCAATGGATGTCATTAGTTTCGACATCTTTACTGGCACGACTGGCAGCACGATTACGCGTTCCGCTCACATCTACAGTGACGTGGGTGGTCAGCCTTCCTCGACGCCCCTGGCCTCGACCACGATGACTGTGCAGGCCGCTTCGGGTTTCTACACAGCAACGTTTGCGTCCCCGGTCACGGTGACTGGTAACTTCTACATTGGTTACGAGAACTCGCCGAGTGGCTACGTTTCCAATCTGAGCAGTGGCACCAACGGCACCGGCTATTACCGCACGGCAGTCACTGGTAATTGGAACCAATCCAACTTGGTCCAGCGGCCATCGTGGCGCGTCAATTGCAGCACAGCGACGACGTACTACACGCCGGCTATGGGTGTTAACGGAGCCCCTCAGTTGGGGGCGACCTACAACCCGACTGTCAGTGATGCGTTGGGTAACACGTTCGCGATCCTGGTCTCGGGTTTGACAAGTCCAGGTGTGGTGCCGCTCCCCGGCGCGCCGACCTGTAGCTTGATGACGGCGACCGAATTGCTCGATCTGACCATCACGAATGCAATGGGCAGCGGCAGTTCGCCGATTGTTGTGCCGAACAGCGCCGCGCTGGAAGGTGTCAACATCTACCACCAGTGGGCCATCTGGGATCCGACGGTGAACAGCATCGGAATCGTTCTGTCGAACGGCGCCATCGCGACTCTGGGAAACTAGGCGCGAGCGGATTCACGGCCAGCCTCGACTCATTTGAGGCGGGCCGCGAGTAAGCAACCGAACTGCGGGCAAGGAGGGCGAGCGCCTTGCTTGCCCGCGTCGGTTTTGGCCGAGGCGATTCGCCCATGTGATCGGCAGGAGTGACCTATTGTCAGGTCGGCCATGGCCACCGTTGGTGCACCGAAACTTCGGTGTTAGTGGTGGGGCAGCACCCCCTCCTCGAATTGGCAGTCGAGATGGTATACTCTAGCGTTCACGCGGTCGCCCCTCGCGATGCTCGCCTCGCCTGAACTCTTCTCCGTCTGACGCCACCAATGCGCAACCTCTCAATGCTCTCAGTCGCGGTCCTGTCCGCGAGCCTCGCGGCGCAATCGAATACGGTTGCTGGCCTGGATGGTCGCCTGACCGTCATCAATAACCTGACGTACTACGGTCGCCGCGGCCCGGCGCACCCTAACGGTGAGGTCGGCATGGCGATGCTGAACACCATGTGTAACCCGGGGTCAGTCAACATCCCGTGGTTTGCGGCGATGCAACCGGAGCACCCGATGTTCGGCTTCATGATTGCTCGTGTTCACAACGACAAGATCGAACAGATCAACGAGTGGAGCTTCTGCAAGCACGCGTTCACGTCGATCAACGTCAACGGCCAGTGTGGTTCGTGCCAGAACCCTGGCACCGGTTCTTTGATGGGCATCAACTGCTCGGACACCTATGGCGCCGGCAACAACGCCAGTCGGACATGGCTTGGCCCGCCGGAAGAGATCAACCCGTGGCTTGGCACGTGGGACCCGGTTGGCAGCTACTTTGACATCGGCGACCCGTCGCAAGCTGGTTACCCGGCACCGGCAGACGGCACCCGCAGCTTAAGTCAGTCGATCTTCGACAGTGTCGACAACCGCGTCACCGTCAACGAAGTTGACTTGACGACCGTCGGCGCGAGTTACTACTACGCGCTGCAATTGATTCACAAGGGTGAGAGCCTTGCCAACCGTGGCGATAACAACGCGCACCGTGGCATGAACCCGACGTTCAGCGGCGGCAGTTGGAACTTCTCGAACAACGCCGAAGGTCAGCAATTCGGCACGGTCTTGGATCGCTGGACCGGTGCCGATGTCGATGTCGGCCATAACGGCAGCGACGACGGCCGCTTTTATGTGGCCAGTAAGGTGACATCGCTCGGTGGTGGTAACTACCACTACGAGTATGCAGTGCACAACGTCGACAACAGTCGGGCCGGTGGCACGTTCAAGCTTCCGATCGATGCCGGTGCGACCGCGTCGAACTTCACGTTCGGTGACATTGACACCGATGGTGCCAATGACTGGTCGGCCGCGCGCGTCGGCAACGAAATCGTGTTTACGGCCACGGCCAGCAACGCGATTGAGTGGAACACGATCTACAACTTTGGCTTTGACTGCGACTTCGCCGCTGGCGCGTCGCAGTGCACGATTGATGAGCATCGCATGGGCGCCGGCGCGGCGTTCGTTAACGTGCCGACCAAGGCACCGAGTGGCTCGACCTTCGCGACGGTGACGTCGGTCGGCGCCGGTTGTGGTGGCAGTGTTGCTGTTTGCACCGAAGCCTTCTACGAGACCAGTTTCGACCTAGCCAACTCTGCCTACACGCTCGACTACAACAACGGTGCCTACACGTTGGTGCCGGGAGCGGGATCCTGGATCGCGCCGGCTGGCATGACTCTCGCACTGACGGACGACGATGACCAGACCGAGCCGCTTGGCTTCACGTTGGACTATCCTGGTGGCTCGACGAACTCGTTGACGGTTTGTTCGAACGGCTTCATCTCCGTGAGCGGCAATGGCACGCCTTACAACCCGAGTGTCTCGGCGTTCTTTAGTGGTGCTGCCCGTTGGTCGCCTCTCTGGACCGACTTGAATCCGAGTTCTGGTGGTAATGTGCGCTTCGATTCGAACTCGAGTCGTGCGGTCGTGACCTACGATGCGGTGCGCTTCTACGGCAACAACAACACCGCCACGTTCCAGGTGCAATACTGGGCGAACGGTGATGTGCACGTCATCTACCAAAGCGTTGGCGCGAGTGGTAACGGCTACTTGGTCGGTTACTCGGTTGGCGGTGGTGCTGCGGATCCGGGCCAGATTGATATTTCGGCTAGTCTGAACTCCAATGTCACGGTGTGCAGTTCGGCCGGCACGGCCATCCTGGACATCGCCTTGGCGTCTTCGGGCCGCCCGGTTATCGGCACGACGATCGACCTGATCACGACGAATGTCCCCCTGACCTCAACTGGTGGTCTGTCGATCCTGTCGCTTACCGCGCTGCCTGGTGGCGTCGATCTGACGTTCCTCGGTATGCCGGGTTGCTTCCTTTACCAGGACCTGACCGTTATCGATCTGTTCCCGGTTAGCAGTGGCGCGGGCCAGCGTTCATTCTCTCTGCCGAACAGTCCGGCGTTGTCGGGCACGATTCTGCTGAGCCAGTCGGCGATCATGGATCTGGGTCTCAACGCCTTCGACATGGCGACGTCGAACGGCATCGAACTGCTGGTTGGCCTCAACTAGTATGCGTACGAACGAGCGATAGGATCGCTAGCTTAGTCGTTCCTATGCACGGAGCCTCATTTACCTGCTGGTGGATGGGGCTCTTTGCAGTAGCGGTAGCACGTGATTCCTGATGGGCTCTCCCGGGCAAATTGCAGGCCTCGGCCCGGTGTTCAGAAGGCGAGGATTCCGTTAGGCTACTTTGCTGCGGCCACTCATGGCCTGTTGAAGCTACTCCTCACGTTTCGCCACAGTTACCTAATGAAACGACTCGCTCTTCTGTCCATCGCACCATCGCTGCTCGCCGGTCTTGCGGCCCAGTCTAATACCGTCGCCGGCCTGGATGGCCGTCTTACGGTTATTGATAACCTGACGTACTACGGTCGCCGCGGCCCGGCGCACCCTAACGGTGAGGTCGGCATGGCGATGCTGAACACCATGTGTAACCCGGGGTCAGTCAACATCCCGTGGTTTGCGGCGATGCAACCGGAGCACCCGATGTTCGGCTTCATGATTGCTCGTGTTCACAACGACAAGATCGAACAGATCAACGAGTGGAGTTTCTGCAAGCACGCGTTCACGTCGATCAACGTCAACGGCCAGTGTGGTCCGTGCCAGAACCCTGGCACCGGTTCTTTGATGGGCCTCAACTGCTCGGACACCTACGCCGCCGGCAACAACGCTAGCCGGACGTGGCTTGGCCCGCCGGAAGAGATCAACCCGTGGCT
>CALCZA010000174.1 GCA_937906475.1 uncultured bacterium | reverse complement strand
CCTCCCAGCTGCCATGACGACCATCAGCACTGCTCCCTCGCTGCAATCCAACGACCATCGCGACTCCGACCTTCAGGCGTTGATCAGGGAATCGCTGGCACACCCAGCGATCCGGCACCCATTCCTGACCCGGTTCGCGCAGTGCGATTTCCCCAACATGGTGTCCGTGCTGCGGCAATACGCGCTCGAGTACAGCGGCTATTCGGCTTGGTTCCCTCGCTACTTGACGACGGTGATCTCGCGCCTGAGCCAGGCCGAGCATCGCGAGAAGCTTGAGCACAACCTCGAAGAGGAGCAAGGTCATCTCGGCGAAGACGATTGCCAGGCGCTGCTCGCGCAGGGCATCAACCCGGCATCGGTGGCGGGTGTGCCCCACCCAGTGCTATTCCGCCGCTTCTGCGACGCCTTGGGTATCCACCGCGAAGAACTCGGCACGCCATCGCCCGCTGCATCTCGCTGGCGCACCCGCTTCTTGAACTACTTGCAGAACGCAACCGCCGCGGAAGCAGTCGGCGCCTTGGGCCTAGGCACAGAGCACATCGTGCGCCCGGTCTACGAGCAACTGCTCAAGGGTATCATCGGCATGGGCACGTTGCGCCGCGACGAGTTCGTGTTCTTCGAATTGCACTGCCTCGTTGACGACCAGCACCAACAAGATTTGTTGGAGATCGCGCGCGACCTGGCGGCAGCGCCAAATGGCATCGCCGAGCTGCGTCGTGGCATGCAAACGGCACTCGCTATGCGCTGCGAGTTCTGGGACCACCTCTACAACGAGATCCTCAACAAGCAGATGGTTAACCCAGCATGAGCGTCACGACCAAGCAACTCTACGACGCAGCCAGCAACGACTGGCAGCGTTCCGAACCGATCCTGCTATCGGACTTCACGGCACGCCCGTTCTTGTTGAAGTGGTGTGAACCAGTAGCCAAACTCAACGTGTTGGACCTAGGCTGTGGCGAGGGCTACTTCGCCCGCGGCCTGAAGCGCCAAGGTGCTGGCAGCATCCTCGGCATTGATGTCTCCGAAGAAATGGTACGCGGCGCGGAGCAACGCGAAGCCCAGGAGCAACTCGGCATCCGTTATCGGGCCGGTGATGCCACGGATCTCACCGCAATCGCATCCGAGAGCGTCGACCTGACCGTCGCGGTGTTCTTGTTCAACTACCTGACGCTTGAGCAAACGCGACACACGATGCACGAAGTGCACCGGGTGCTGCGACCCGGCGGCCGCTTCATCTTCGCGGTGCCGCACCCATCGCTGGCGTTCTTGGGCGACAAGGTTGCACCGTTCTACTTCGACCCACAATCGAAGGGCTACTTCTCGGGTCGCGACTGTCAGTTTGAGGGCGAGATCTGGCGCCGTGACGGCAAGAGCGTTCGCGTTCGCAGCGTGCACAAGAACCTCGAAGACTACTTCGGTGCGCTAGCCGCGGCTGGCTTCACCCAGATGCCGCAAGTTGCCGAACTGCGCGCCACCGAGGAACACTTGCGCATGGACCCGACTTGGTTTGGGCCGTTGCGGGACAAGCCGCTGCATCTTGCCTTCCAGCTTCGCAAGTAGGCAGTGGGCCTGCAGCTAGCAACCTGTGACCTGAGCAACCTGTGACTTAAGCAACCTAGACCAAGCAACCAGAAACATGCATGGCGCTCTCATGAACAACTCAGTTAGCACACCGCGAAGCGCCCCTTCACCACTCGCATGGTCCGCATCCGAGCTTGCGCAGCGCGGCACGTGGGCGACCAAACTACCGGTTGCGGTGCGCAACGAACTGCTGGAGTTTGCAGCCAATCAACCGCTGGCCACCGAAGACCAGTTCGTCTGGCAACCAAAGCAATGGCCAGCGCTCGTGCAGTTTGCCAACCAGGCTCGCCAGCAACTGCTGACAACCGATGGTGTGTTATGCCTGCAGGGACTTGAGGCACTCGGCCTCGACACGGCCCAGCTACGCTGTTTCTACGTCGCGTTCGGATCCGCGCTCGGGGAACCAATGCTGCAGTATGGCCGCCTGTATCCAGTGATGGATCGCGGCGCATCCTACCAGACGCAGTCCGTGCCGGTCTCGATGACCAACTCGGAGACCTGCTTCCATACCGATAGCAGTGCCGTAGATGTCGTTCCTGATTTCGTCGGTTTGCTGTGTGAGCAACCGAGCAACCAAGGTGGCGACAGCTTGGTCAGCAACGCGCTGCGTGTCTACCAGACCCTGGAACACGAATCGCCGGAGCTGCTTTCGGCACTGCGCCGCCCCAAGTACCGCGACGTAGTCACGCCAGGCAAAGAGAAGACGCACGAGAACCTGCTGCGCAACTACTTCCCAATCTTTGCCGACAGCGAACGAGAGGGTGGCGTGCTGTTCCGCTACATGCGCTACTGGATCGAAGTGGGCCATCGCAAAGCCGGCGTGCCATTGCAGGCGATCGAGATCGAAGCGATGAACCGGCTCGACGAACTCCTTCAGCATCGTGACAACGTGGTGCGCTTCCGGCTGCACCGCGGCGACATCTTGTGGGTCAACAACCGGCTGTTGGCGCACAATCGCACCGCGTATCAAGACACTCCCAATAATGTCCGGCAGCTCCAGCGCATGTGGCTCGCCAAT
>CALCZA010000173.1 GCA_937906475.1 uncultured bacterium | reverse complement strand
GTGAGGAGCGCGAGCGTGCAGATCGATCGAGTCATGGTGGCAGGATCATCGCCGCCAAACGGCTCAAACTCCATGTTTCGCTGGCCTGGCTCGGTTTCCGTAATACGCCTGTCCTGGACTAGCTTTGCGCCGTCGTCTAACTCGTCTGCTTGGCAAGAGTCCGCGCCTCTGGTCGGCCGTTCGGCGGCGCTATATTGACGCGCGCCAGTTCGGTCATGCGCAGAGATCCGGGGTCGTGAATCGGGCCAGGGAAGAGCCGCCGAGGCACCGTGATCGAGTGCTGTGAAAGCACGATATGTCGCGGAGGATTCCGCGCGGTGTGTCGCGCCTCGCGTTGTTCGCGGTGTTGGCAATGACGCCGTCAAATAGTGGTTGCCGTTACCCGGTTGTGCGAGCACAGTTCGCCGGTGACCTCCACTCCTCCCAAGGTGCAAGCGCTGCGCGAGAAGCCGCATGGGCCGGCGCGCACGTGGGGGAAGCGACTGTCCGGCCCCTTTCATGTTACGGGTGTGTTCTGGTATCGATTGGGTGGTTGGGGCGCGCGTATGCCGGACTGGATCAACTGGCTCACGGTGCTCGTGTTCACTGCCTTCTTTTGGTTGGTGCTACGCGGGATTCGCGATGCGGTGGCGACCAACCTCGAAGCCGTGTTGGGGCCGTGCGGCTGGTTCGAACGGCAGCGGCGTATTTGGCGGACCTTCCATGATTACGCGTGGTGCTTCCTGGAGCGCTACCAGCAGTTCGTTCCGAAGAAGAAGATGCGCTTCGAGTTCGGTGGCGCCGCGACCTACGAGAAGATGATGGGCACGGATCGTGGGTTCGTGTTCTTCACGGCGCACTTCGGCAACTGGGAATTGGGTCCGCTAACCGATGAGCTTCCCGGCGGTCGCATGTTCCATGTGGTGCGCGAACCGGAGATGAGTCAGGCGGCGCAGGTGTATGTGCAGGAACTGTTCGACAAGCATCCGCAGCGCGACCAGTTTGTCGTGCACTACGCTGGCGCGGAGTTGACGCTTGGCGCGCGGTTGCTGATGGCGCTGCGCAAGGGCGATGTTGTCGGCATGCCGGGGGATCGACCCCGCGCGGGCATGGAGACGATGACGGCCGAGATGTTTGGCCGACCAATGCAGTTGCCGCCCGGTCCGGTGGCGTTGGCGCGTGCCGCCGGCGCGATGATGGTGCCGGTGTTTGTGTATCGAGAAGGTGTGCGCCACTACCGCGTCGAGATGTGGGATCCGTTTGAGGTCGCGAAGACCGACGATAAGCAGGCGGATATCGAAGCCGGTGTCGCGCGAATGTCGGCGGCCTGTGAGTGCGCGATCCGGCAGCGGCCATCCCACTGGTTCTGCTGGAAGAAGCTCTGGAATTAGGCGGGCTAGCCATGATCCTTTGCCGCATGGCTGGGCGCCCTTTGGCAAACGGATCAAGTGCGCGGTCTTTTGCTCCGGATTAAGCGCGTTGGCAGGAGGTGTATGCTCTCGGCCAGCCGAAAACTTGGGGGCCAACAACGGGCAGGAGGTTGTCGCGCCAAGGGAATGCTGCGGGATGGGCGGTTGGCCATGGCCCGCAGGGCTCCATCTCGCTATCGTGCTCGGCCTCCAATGTCGCTTAACGACCTCGAAATCGCGCGTTCCATCCCGCTTCGTCCGCTCTCCGAAGTTGCTCGGGTCATGGGCTTGACAGCCAACGACCTAGAGCCATACGGCCATACCAAGGCGAAGATCAAACTTGACCGCCTGAAGCAACCGGCCAAGAAGCAAGGCAAGTACATCGTCGTCACGGCGATCACGCCGACGCCGCTTGGTGAAGGCAAGACGGTGCACACCGTTGGCATAAGCCAGGCGCTCAATCGCATCGGCAAGGGCACCTGCTGCGTGATCCGTCAGCCGTCGATGGGCCCGGTGTTCGGCATCAAGGGTGGTGCCGCTGGCGGTGGCTACTCGCAAGTCGTGCCGCCGGAAGAACTCAACCTGCACCTGACCGGTGACTTCCACGCGGTGACCTCGGCGCACAACCTGTGCTCGGCGTTCCTCGATGCGCACTTGTTCCACGGCAACGAACTCAACCTCGACAAGAACGAGATCACCTGGCGTCGCGTCATGGACATGAACGATCGCGCGCTGCGCGTGGTCACAGTGGCCGGTGGCGGTGAGAAGAACGGCACGCCCCGTGAGACTGGCTTCGACATCACGTCGGCCAGTGAGATCATGGCGATCCTCGGACTCGCCAATGACATTCACGACCTGCGCGCCCGTCTTGGCGCCATCGTGGTTGGCTACAACACGGATGGCTTGCCGGTGACGGCTGAGGACCTGAAGGCCGCTGGTGCGATGACTGCGATCCTCAAGGACGCGCTCAAGCCGACGCTGATGCAGACCCTCGAAGGCACGCCGGCGATTGTGCACACCGGCCCGTTCGCGAACATCGCGCACGGCAACTCGTCGATCGTCGCCGACCACATCGCGCTGCGGGCAGCCGACTACGTCGTGACCGAGGCTGGTTTTGGTGCCGACATGGGCGCCGAGAAGTTCTTCGACATCAAGTGTCGCGCGTCGGGTCTGAAGCCGGACGCCGCACTGCTGGTGGCAACCGTTCGCGCCATCAAGGCGCACAGCGGTCGCTTCGAGATCAAGGCTGGCAAGCCGCTGCCGGACGGTCTCAATAAGGAAGACCTGGAGGCGTTGGCCGAAGGTGTTGGCAACCTCGAGAAGCAAATCGAGAACGTCACGCAGTTCGGTGTGCCGGTGGTCGTTGCGATCAACGTGTTCCCGACCGACACCGAGAACGAGATCGAGTTCCTTCGTGAGAAGGCGCTGGCTGCCGGTGCTTCTGCCGCGCACGTTTCGACGATGTTCGCCGAAGGCGGCAAGGGTGGCGAGGATCTCGCCCACGCGCTCGTTGCTGCTTGCGAAGAGCCGAGCGAGTTCAAACTGCTCTACGAAGACGACGCGACGCTGAAGGAGAAGATCGAGGCCATCGCCACGAAGATCTACGGCGCCGACGGAGTCGACTACGAAGACGAAGCGAACAGGCAGTTGGCCAGGTTCGAAGAGCACGGCTTCGGCAAGTTGCCGATCTGCATGGCCAAGACGCAATACTCGCTGAGCCACGATCCGAAGCTCAAGGGTCGTCCGACCGGCTTCCGCTTCAAGGTGCGTGACGCGCGCGTTGCGGTTGGCGCAGGCTTCGTCTACCCGCTCGCCGGATCGATCATGACCATGCCGGGGCTGGGCAAGGCGCCCGCTGGCATGAAGATGGATATCGACGAGAACGGCGACGTTGTCGGCATGCTCTAGCGAGCCGCCTTATTGGCGCCGGGGCTCGTTCTGAGCTCTGGGCGCCAACTCTGGTCGCCAACTCCGGGGTGCAGTTGCGGCCCTAGCAACCCGGAAAGCGGCTGCTTCTCGTGGCTGTTCATGCGACGGTTACCGGATGCGCTCACCGAACGCTTGTGTCACCGGCAACCTCTGGTTGCTCTCGCTTTGTCTGCTGATTGGCGCGTGCGTCAGCAGTGAGCCGCCACTCGAACCAGTCGATGTCGAACTGTTCGTTCTCGGGATCGCGCAGGACGGCGGCTTGCCGCACCTAGGGTGTGAGCGTGAGTGTTGCGAAGAGGCTCGCGCTAGTGGGCGGGTTGAATACCCCGCGTCGCTGGGCATCGTCGATCGACGCGGTGGTGATCCGAAACTCTTGCTGGTCGAAGCTACGCCCCGTGTTGAAGAGCAGACTGCTCTGCTACACAAGCTAGCTGGAGTGCACGGTCGCGGTCGCTCACCCGTCGACGCGATCATGGTGACACACGCGCACATCGGCCACTACTTGGGGTTGGCGTTGTTCGGCCGCGAAGTTGTCGGCGCGAAGAATCTGCCAGTCTGGTGCTCGCCGCGATTCGCTGATTACCTGCGCGGCCACGGGCCGTGGCAGCAACTCGTCGCGCTCAAGCAGATCGACGTGCGGGCCTTTGTGGTCGGCGAGCCGTTCGAGCCATGGCCCGGCGTCAGCGTGCGCGCGGTCGCCGTGCCGCATCGTGATGAGTTCTCGGACACGATGGCCTACGTGATCACGGGCCCGAGTCGCAGCGCGTTGTTCGTGCCGGATGTGGATGCTTGGGAACGCGTGCCCGGTTTGTTGGCGCAGTTGCTAGAAGGCGTCGATGTGGCCTATCTCGATGGCACGTTCTACGACGGCAGTGAGTTGCCCGACCGCAACCTCAGCGAGATTCGCCACCCGTTGATCTTGCGCACGATGGACATGCTCGCACATGTGGCGCGCGCACATCCAGGTCGCATCCGCTTCTTGCATCTCAACCACACGAACCCCGCGTTGCATGACGAGCATATTCGGGCGTCGATCACTGCGCGGGGCTTTGCGGTCGCGGTGATGGGTGAGCGGGTTCGCTTGTAGTCGCTCGCTGCCGCTAGCGTCCGCCAGTCATAGGCTTGTTCGGCAGCATCGACGCGCTGACCAAGAACATCAGGTGAGGCCCTTCACCGTTCTTGACGGCAAGCATCGTGGTTTGGCCATCGATCATCTCGAGTTGTTGGGTGACCTTCAGGACCGTGCTCTCTGGCAGTTGTATCGTGAACTCGTTGCCAACTCCGATCTGGGTCTTGAAGTCGGGGATAGGCTTCGCGACCTTGCGTTCCTGGTAGTGGAACGAGACGCCAATCCGTTCCTTGTTGACCATGCCGCACGATGCGTCGATGCGCAGGCCATCGAGCAGTGTCTCTCGCACTGGGTGGGCCATCGCCTTGCCGTTCTCGATCTTGACCTCGTAGTCCTTGATGTATTCGATCTTCGTGCCGACTTCGATCGTGGCTGGCGTCATCGGGTTAACCAGCAGCGACGGCGCTGCAACCATCTCGATGCCCTTGGTCTTGTCCACGGCACGTAGGAGCAAGTTGCGCTCGGTGTCGTCGAGCATCGCTTGGTAGCGACCGGGGCTTACCTTCGTCAGTTTGTTGGGCATGGCCGGTTGCTGGTCGCCACCGAACGGAGGCATGAGCCCTTCGAAATCGTTGGCCGGGATACGCAGTAGCCGGATCTCCAGGAGGATTTGGTGAAAGCCCCTGGCGACGTTGCGCTTCACCAACTGCTCGAGCCACTTTTGTTGCTCGGGTCGCGCGAGTGCCACGAGGTAGCGACCTGACAGTGCCGTGATGTCTTCTTCGGCGGCAAGTGGCGGCGTCACGAACCTGCGAGCAAACGCCACGATGCGTTGCAGGCGTTCGTTGCGCGCAGTCCGTTCTTCGGCGGCGTTTTCGCCGGGCACCTTCACCGTGACGAGTTGCTTGGCGTCGTGCATCTGCACTACGCGGTTGCTGTCACGCGGCGCTGGCATTTGCTGCGCGCGCAGGATGGTGTGACTGCTAGCGAGCGTCAGCCAAGCGCAGGCGAGAACGGCAGTGAGTTTGGTTCGCGTGGTCATGATCTTGTTCGGGTTTACTTCTCGGCTCGCTAGCGATTGAGAAGCGTGCGGGTGGTTTGCACGGCGTGCTGGCCTCTCTGTGCAACTCGTGCACGCAACACGCATTTGCCGCCTCGCTTGCCGGAGCGCTCACTGTGTCCCTTACAGCGACCAGGCCGCGGCCGTTGCAAAGTGGGCCGAACAATCGTCGATCCACATACCCCTCGCCGGGCGTCGCCCTAGAGCGCGGCCTTGACCCGCGCCATGACGGCAGCCGGCGTGAACCCGAAGTGCTCGGACAGGTGCTTGCCCGGCGCGCTGGCACCAAAGCTAGTTTGGCCGATGCAGCGATCGAAGCGACCCGTCAACTGACACCACCATTCGGGGCGACCCATCTCGAGCGAGAACACGGCGGCGTTGCCGAGCACCGAGGAGGTGTAGGCCTTCTCTTGTTGTTGGAACAGTTCGAGGCACGGCATCGATACGACGCGCGTCGCGATGCCTTCTGCCGTCAGCAGTTTGGCGGCCTCGACCGCGAGGCTGACTTCGGCACCGGTTGCGACGATGGTCGCTTTGGCGTCGGCTGCGTCGACGAGCGTGTAGCCACCCTTCATCGCGTCTTGTGACGAGAAGCCTTCTGCGTGCGGTAGCACCGGCAGGCCTTGGCGCGTCAGCGACAGCAACACCGGGCCATCCTTGCGGGTCAGGGCGTGCGTCCAGGCGGCGGCGGTTTCGGGGCCGTCCGCCGGGCGGAAGACGTGCATGTTGGGGATCGCTCGCAGGGTCGCGAGATGCTCTACGGGTTGGTGGGTGGGCCCATCCTCACCGACCATCAGGCTGTCGTGCGTGAACACGAACGCGCACGAGATCTTCATCAGCGACGCGAGTCGCATCGGCGTGCGCATGTAGTCGGCGAACACCAAGAACGTGCTGCCGGCTGGCAGGAAACCACCGAATAGCGAGATGCCATTCATGACGGCGCCCATCGCGTGCTCACGGATGCCGTAGTGCATCGTGCGGCCGGTTAGGTTGTCCTTGAGGAACGAACCGTCGGCCTTGATGCGCGTCTTGCACGAACCATCGAGGTCGGCTGAGCCGCTGACCAATGAAGGCATCAACTCGGCGGCTTTCTGAATGACGGCGCCACTGAGCGCGCGCGTCGCGGCGCTTTTGTCGCCGGCGGCTGCGGTCAGTTGTGCTAGCAGGTCGCTCGGCACTTCACGATTCTGGATCGCTTGCCACAGCTTTGCCGGTTCGGGGTTGGCCGATTGCCACGCTTGCAGGTCCCGGTGCCATTGCTGACGCTCAGCTTCGTTTTGGGCTTTCGCGGCGCGGAATGCTTCGCGGGCGCGCTCATCGACGTAGAAGTCCTCTTCGGGCATGCCAAGCGCTTGCTTGGTTAGCTTGATCTCATCGCCACCGAGCGGCGCGCCATGCACATCGTGCGAGTCGGCCTTGTTGGGGCTGCCCTTGCCGATGGTGGTCTTGCAGCAGATCAGCGTCGGCTGCGTGCTGCCGCTGGTCGCCTTGCCGAGTGCCGTGCGAATCTCTTCGGCGTTGTGGCCATCGCAATGCAGCACCGACCAGCCTTGCGACTCGAAGCGCATCTGCATGTTCTCGCTGGTCGCGAGGTCGGTGTGCCCTTCGATCGTGATGTGGTTGTCGTCCCAAAGGCAGACCAGATTGTCGAGTCCAAGGTGGCCGGCCATCGCTGCCGACTCGTAGCTGATGCCTTCCATCAGGTCGCCGTCGCCAACCGTGACAAATACGCGCGAGCCAACCAGGTCGGTGCCCGTTCGTGCCACGGCCATCTTCGCAGCGATGGCCATGCCGACCGCGTTGGCGAAGCCTTGGCCGAGCGGCCCGGTTGTGGTTTCAACACCAACCGTGTCGCCGTATTCGGGATGGCCCGGCGTCTTGCTGTGCAGTTGGCGGAAGTTCTTCAGGTCGTCGAGCGACACCGGGTAGTCCGCCAGATGCAGCAGCGAGTAGAGCAGCATCGAACCGTGGCCGCCTGACAGCACGAAGCGATCGCGGCCGGCCCATTCCGGTTCTTCCGGTGACCAGCGGAGGAACTCCGTCCAGAGCACGGCAGCGACCTCGGCCATGCCCATGGGCATCCCGGGGTGGCCTGAGTTGGCCTTTTGCACGGCGTCCATGGCGAGGCCACGAATGGTGTTGGCGACGGGGGTGAGGTCCTGCGTAGTCGCGGTCATGCTGCCGAATGCTAGCCGGTTGCGCGCATCGGATGAACGCTGTGATTCGCTCGGATCGCGCGGTTCGTGACGGATGCGTTGGGGAGAGTTGTGGAAAAATGGCGGCGGCTGTAGGCCGCCGCACACCTTCAGCACTACGGGTTGTCATCCTCGGCAGGCGGCGGAGGTCCTCAAAACGTGCGTAGAAGCTATGCCGAATCGTCTCGTCGCCGGCTGTGTGATGCTGGGCGCGTTGATGGCAGCCCAGGCCACATGGACCGTTAACGCTGTCGGTCGCGCAGGAGTGCGCTTCGTGGGCCTGCTTTCGGCGCTTCAGGCGGCCAATGATGGCGACACGATTGCCGGGTCGGTGCGTTCGGGCGCGGCCATCGGTGAAGACCTACAGTTCGGCCAACGGTGCGCGTTCGGCTTGCATTGATGCGTGTGTTTGTTGGCGCGGATCGACGTGTCACGCGAAGATTGCGGCATGACCCGTTCGCAACGTATCGAGTTTGACAACCTGCGCGGCCAGACCCTGGCAGGGCGTCTCGAATTGCCGCCGTCCGAGCCGCGCGCCTTCGCGATCTTTGCCCACTGCTTCACGTGTGGCAAGGACATCGCCGCCGCGACGCGCATCAGTCGCGCCTTGGCGGCGAAGGGTTTCGGGGTGTTGCGCTTTGACTTTACTGGTCTGGGGAATTCGGGCGGCGACTTCGCGAACCAGAACTTCTCGTCGAACATCGATGACTTGGTGGCAGCAGCACAATGGCTTGCTGAGAACCATCAAGCGCCGCGCTTGTTGGTGGGGCACAGCCTTGGTGGTGCGGCCGTATTGATCGCCGGCAATCGCATCGAGTCGGTGGCAGCGATTACGTCGATTGGTGCACCTAGCCATCCTGATCATGTGCAGCATTTGCTCGAGGGCAGCCTCGAGACCATTCGTGAGACAGGTAGTGCAACGGTGTCCTTGGCTGGGCGCGCGTTCACGATTCAGAGCCAGTTCTTGGATGATTTGCAGGAGCAGGAGGTCGCTGGCACGTTGCGCAAGTTGCACAAGGCCGTGCTGATTCTGCACAGTCCGCAAGACGAGATCGTCAACGTCGACCACGCCCGCAAGCTTTACATGTCGCTGCAGCATCCAAAGAGCTTTGTGTCATTGGATGGCGCCGATCATTTGCTGACGAAACGCGCCGACTCGCAATATGCGGCGGAGGTGATCGCGGCATGGGCGGGCCGCTACTTGCCGCCGTTCGATCATCCAGATACCGAGTCCGGCGTTGTGCGGGTATCCGGCCGGGCGGACGGGTTCTTGCAGTTGTGCACGGCGGGCGGGCACGACTGGTTGGCGGACGAACCGAAGTCCGTTGGTGGTTCTGGGCTTGGGCCGACGCCGTACGACCTACTGCTGGCCGCGCTGGGGACATGTACGTCGATGACGCTCGGCATGTATGCACGCCACAAGAAACTGCCGCTGGAGAGCGTCAGCGTTGCGTTGCAGCACGATCGCATCCACGCCGAGGACTGCGAAGACTGCGACAAGACCGACGGCAAGGTCGATCGCATCCAGCGTGTATTGACAGTGGTTGGTGATCTCGATGACGCGCAGCGTGCTCGCTTGGTCGAGATTGCAGATCGTTGTCCGGTGCATCGCACGATCGCGAACGAGATCAAGATCGAGACGCGCTTGTCATGACTGAGCGCCTGCCATGAGTAGCGTAGGCACTTCTCGAAGCGTTCGCCTGCCACCGTTGTCCGTTGGCTGCCGTCATGCAGGCGCAATCCTGAGTTTGCCCGAGCGGTGCCTGGACAGCAGGCAATCCGTTTACGAGATCGGTTGTATGGCGCGGGTCATGTAGACACTGAAACCGTCTTCGACGTAGCCGTCGAACGGTGGGCACGGCGCGAAGCCATGCTTTGTGTAGAGCGCACGCGCTGCCGCGAAGTCACTGGTGTTGCCGGTTTCGAGGCTGAGTCGTTCGTAGCCACGTTCACGCGCTATGGCGATCATGTGTTCGAGCAACTTTGCGGCTACTCCCTGGCGGATGTGGGAGGCCTCGGTGCGCATGGACTTCACTTCGCCGTGCGCCTTGCTTAGTTCGCGCAGCGCGCCACAACCGGCAAGCGAGTCACCTTGCCAAGCGCTCCAGAGCGTGATGTCCGGACGACGAAGGCTGTCGAGGTTCAGGGCGTGAACGGCGCTTTCGGGTGAGCACTCGATCGCCGACGCAAGGTGGCCTTGCAGTAGGTCTGCAATTTCGCGGCCCGTGAGGTCATCAATGCGGATCGCGATTGGGTCAGATGCGCCCGTCATGTGTGCAATCTAGCAGCCGTCTCGATGCGTGGGGGTTGTTTCCAGTCGTGGCGTCGCAATAGCAAACCGAACAGATTGACTCAGTGGGGTTCTTGCACGTTGTTGACGTTCCAGGTCGGGATCGCAATTGAGATCTTGCCGTCTTTGGGCATGCGCTCAAGCACAGCTTGGCAGCCTAGGCGTGAGTTGAGGGCGACGTCGCGGGCCTTGTCGAGTTGGTCCTCTTCGTCTTCGGAGGCTTCTGGGAAGCAGTCGCCACCTTCATGGATCTTGATGTGACAGGTTGAGCAGGCGCAGACACCACCGCAAGCGTGGTCGAGGTCGATGCCTTGGGCGAGCGCCGCGTCGAGAATGGATTGACCCATCGCTAGCTGCAGCGACTTCTGCTCGCCATCGACAGTGACGGTGACGGTGACGGTCTGGTTGGAGCTGGTGTCGGAGCTCATGGCTGCTGGTCTTCCTTAAGGGACTTGGTGACGGCGGCGCTGATGACGTCGTCGGCGATGGTTGCGGTGACCTTGGTCAGGTCTTCACTGGCGGACTTTAGGAGGTCCGGTTCGGCATTGGCGTCGAGCAGCTTCTGCAAGGCCTTGACGGCTTTGTGCACGGCGAACGTCTGGTCGGGAGGTAGCACGGCCATCGCCAGGGCCTTCTTGGTGCCGCGCACCATTGCTTCGGCCTTGGCGCGTGCTTCGATGGCTTCGCGAGCGATGTAGTCTTCCTGCGCGTTCTCGATCGATTCGATCATCATGCGGCGGACTTCTTCGCGGGTTAGACCAAACGTCGGAACGATCTGGATGCTCGCTTCGACGCCGGTTCGTTGTTCGCGCGCCGTGACCCGCAAGACGCCATCGGCATCGACCAAGAATGTCACCAGGATGCGCGGTAGTCCTGCTGGCATTGGCGGGATGCCGCGCAGCTTGAACTGGCCGAGCAGGCGGCAGTCCTTGGCGAGTTCGCGTTCGCCTTGGTAAATCGCGAGGTCGACGGCGGTTTGCTCGTCGACGCCGGTCGAGAACTCTTCCGAGACACTGGTCGGGATGGTGTTGTTGCGCAGGATTAACTTCTGCACGGTGCCGCCAAGCGTCTCGATGCCTAGCGACAGCGGGATCACATCAAGCAACAACAGTGAACGGTCATTGCCGGCGAGGATGTCGGCTTGGATCGCGGCACCGAGTGCTACGGCGAGGTCGGGGTTGACGTCGGTGTGCGGCGCCTTGCCGGTTGCCGCTTCGAGTCGGGCGCGAACCAATGGGATGCGCGTGCTACCGCCGACCAAAACGATGTCGTCGATGTTCTTCAGTTCGAGGCCGGCGTCCTTGGCGGCGCTCTTGACGCAGTCGAGCGTGCGCTGCACCAGCGGCGCGATCGATGCTTCGAACTCGGCGCGAGTGACCGTCAGTTCGACCTGGCCGCGATCACCGAGGTCGAGTTCAAGCGTCGCCTGCTCTTGCTCGCTGAGTCGCATCTTCAGCCCTTCCGCAGCGCTGCGCACCGCTTGCAGAACGTAGGCTCCTTCGGTGCCCTGCTTGGAAGGCAGCAGTTGGAGGATTCGTTGCGCCAGCAGTTGGTCGAAGTCGTCGCCTCCGAGACGGGTGTCGCCCGCGGTCGCGAGCACCCGGAAGACGCCCTCGTGGATGCGTAGGATCGACACGTCGAACGTGCCACCGCCGAGGTCGTAGACCAATACGGTGCCGTCGTTCTTGCCGCCGAGGCCGTAGGCGAGCGCCGCGGCGGTCGGTTCGTTAAGGATGCGCAAGCAGTCGAGGCCGGCGAGTTCGGCCGCGTCCTTGGTGGCCTGGCGTTGTGCGTCATCAAACCATGCCGGCACGGTCACGACAGCTTCGCGGACGGCATGACCGAGCGCTTGTTCTGCGTTCGCCTTGATCTCCTTGAGCACCATCGCCGAGATCGCTTCCGGCGACAGTTCGCGGTCGTCGATCTTGATGCGTGGCAGGTCGCGTTCGCTGGCGACGACTGCATACGGTAGTTCGGCGACGTCGTTCTTGCTCTCGGTGGCCGATCGTCCAATCAGTCGTTTGACCGAGAACACGGTGCGGTCGGGATACTCAAGCCGCAACGCCTTGGACGTGGCTCCGACGAGCACGCGGCCGTCGGGATGGAACGTGACCATCGAAGGCGTCAGCGGATCGGCGCCTTGGTCGCGCAATACATGCGGTTCTTTGCCGGCACGAACCGCCGCGAGGCTGTTTGTCGTGCCTAGGTCAATGCCGATGACGATGCGTGTTTTGGGTGGGGGAGCGTCGCTCACGATTTGGCCTCGAGATCGTGCAATGCCTTCAGGTGGTAGTGGGATTGGTGCACGCGCTTGGCTGCCGTGTCGAAGTCAGCTTTTGCGACATCGGCGCGCAATGCCTGGTAGTCGGCATCAATGGCCGCGTTGAGCTTCTTGGTCAATACTTCTTGGCCATCGCTGTCGGCGTGTGCGACTTCTTCGGCGAGTTCTAGCGCTTCCATCAGGAACATCGGGTCGAGCTTCTTGTTGCGATTTAGCACGCCCTGGCTTTCGGCTTCGAGCAGTGCGCGAGCGCGGCGCCACGGATCGCGCAAGACGTTCCACGCATCGTTGATCTCAGCAGAACGCTGCAGCACCGCGACGCAGTCCGTACTGGTCTGGGCGCGGTTGTGGTCAGGGTGGCAATCGCGCGACAGCTTCAGGTAGCGCAGCTCGAGTTCTGGTTCGTCCAAGTCGAGCGTGCGAGCAACACCGAAGACGGCGAACGCGTCAGGGGCGGGGACGTGGATCACTTCTTCGCTATGCCGAGAAAGACGTGCCGCAACCGCAAGTGCCCGACGCTTGGGGGTTCTTGAACACGAAGCCGCGATCAAGTAGACCGTCGTTGAAATCCAATTCGGTGCCGCCCATGAAGAAGTCGCTCTTCTTGTCGACGACCACGTTGACGCCGTGCTGTTCGTAGGTCAGGTCGAACTCGGTTGGCCCAGTCTGGTCGAAATCGAGCACGTAGGTGAAGCCTGAGCAGCCGCCACCCTTGGCGCCGATGCGCACCCAAGTGTTGTCGAGCGTGAACTTCTGCTCCTCGATGACGCGCTTGATTTCTTTCGCTGCGCGCTCCGACAGTTGTACGCCTTGCGTCGACTTCTTGGCTTCGGCAGGTGCCGCAGTTTGATCTGCGGCGATGGTGTCTTTGGTCTCGCTCACGACTACTTCTCCTCAGTCTTCTTGCCGTTCTTGGCCTTCCAGTCGTCGATCGCTGCCTTGATCGCGTCTTCCGCGAGCACTGAGCAGTGGATCTTGACAGGCGGCAAAGACAACTCTTCGACGATCTGGGTGTTCTTGATCTCGGCCGCTGCATCGACGCTCGTGCCCTTCAACCATTCGGTTGCCAGGGATGACGAGGCGATCGCGGAGCCGCAACCGTAGGTCTTGAACTTGGCGTCGATGATCTTGCCATCGTCGGACACCTTGATTTGTAACTTCATGACGTCGCCGCACTCAGGTGCGCCAACGACGCCAGTGCCGACATCGTTCGATTCTTTGTCGAGCGAGCCGACGTTACGTGGGTTTTGGTAGTGGTCGAGAACCTTGTCGCTGTAGGCCATGGTTGTTCGGTTGGTTGGGTTGGTTGGGTGTGTTGTTAAGTGAGAGTTTGTGTGCTTTGAGGTCTGTCTGGCGGGCGACTAGTGCGACGTCCACTTGACCTGGCTTAGATCGACGCCCTCTTGGACCATCTCCCACAGCGGTGACATCTCGCGCAGACGTTTGACTTCGGTGATCAGGCGATCGGCTGCGAAATCAACTTCCTCTTCCGTCGTGAAGCGACCGAGGGAGAAGCGAATCGAGCTGTGTGCTAGTTCGTCGACGAGGCCCAGCGCCTTGAGCACGTAGCTCGGCTCGAGGCTGGCGGACGTACAGGCGGAGCCTGACGACACGGCGATTTCCTTGATGCCCATGAGCAGCGACTCGCCTTCCACATAGGGGAACGAGATGTTGGTCATGTGCGGCAGGCGGTTGTCGGCGTCGCCGTTGAGCACGGCGTCCGGCAACTCCTTGTAGATGCGGTCTTGCAGGCGCGCCCGCAGGATCGACAACTTGGCGGCTTCGCTATCCATCTCTTCGCGACAGATGCGCGCGGCTTCGCCGAGGCCGACGATGCCGGTCACGTTGAGCGTGCCCGAACGCATGCCGCGCTCATGGCCGCCGCCGTCCATTTGGGACGTCAGACGCACGCGCGGGTTCTTACGGCGAACGTAGAGCGCGCCGACACCCTTGGGGCCGTACATCTTGTGCGCCGACAGCGACAGCAAGTCGACGTTGTCAGCAATCACATCGATCGCGGCCTTACCAACCTGTTGGGTGGCATCGGTGTGGAACAGAGTGCCCTTCTTCTTGCAGATGGCGCCGATCTCGCGGATCGGATGCATCGTGCCAATTTCGTTGTTGGCCGCCATCAGCGACACCAGGATCGTCTCGTCGGTGATCGCCGCTTCGAGTTCCTTGAGGTCGACGTGGCCCATGGCATCGACTTCGAGCCACGTGACTTTGTAGCCTTGCGTCTCGAGGTACTTCATCGGGTCGAGCACCGCCTTGTGCTCGGTCACCGCGGTGATCAGATGCATGCCCTTCTGCTTGTACATCTGGGCGGTGCCCTTGATGGCAAGGTTGTTGGCTTCCGTCGAACCGCTCGTCCAGAGCAGTTCCTTGGGGTGCGCGCCAATTAGTCCCGCGACTTGCTCGCGCGCTTCCTCGACGGCGGCCTCAGCAGTCCAGCCAAACGCATGACTGCGGCTGGCCGCGTTGCCAAACGCATCGGTGAAGAATGGCATCATGCGTTCGACCACCCGCGGATCGCAGGGGGTGGTAGAGCTGTAGTCGAGATAGATCGGAGTCTTCATTAGGGTTCGGATCAGTTGCCGCTATTGGTGGCTTGTGAGTTACTGATAGCTGTCTGCGCGGTTGTCGCGTTGGCGACGGGGATCATCGAGCAGAGTTCGTCGAGGTGGATGTCGGCGAACAGTTGGCTGATACGTTCGTGCACGACCCGCATCGGTTGCTTGCTTGGGCAGAAGCCAATCAGCGAGCAGCTGTGGCCGCCGATCGTGGTTTCGTCGGCCAGCGAGGCTTCCGCGGAGGAACCGGCGTCGGTCGCTGCAGAAACTTCGCCTGCTGATGCGGCGTCCCCGGTTAGGAACGCGGCCGGGTGCGACACGCAGTCGACCAGCACGAACTTGCCTTCGACAACCTCTAGGATTTGGCCCAGCGAAATCTGGCTCGGGTGGCTCGCTAAGCGGTAGCCGCCGCGCAGTCCGCGCACCGAATCGAGCACCCCGTGGCGGGAGAACTCTTTGAGCAGGTTGGCCACCACACTCTTGTTCAAGCCGGCCTGCTTGGCGATCTCATGCGCACTCACTACTGTGTCTGCAGCCTCCCCTCCTGGGTAGACGCCCTGGCGGGCGATTGCGCCCAGCAGGAAGACGGCGTAGTCGGCTTTTTTGGAGATGCGGAGCATGTTCGGCTAGTGTGAGGCAAAGTAGACCTGAATTGGGGCTCTTTCAACGATCGGCTCAAAAAAGCCCTAAATCTAGGCACATTTGAGTCCAGGATGGGGCGACCCTGTTTTTGCGTCAATATGAACCACGATCAACTGTGCACAACTCTCCTTGGCAACGGCTCCTACGCTCGTGAAGAGGCGCCCTACAAACTGCTCGAACTTACCGGTCCAGAAGCGGGAGACTTCCTCCAGCGACTCAGTTCGCAGGACGTTCTGAGCCTCACCGAGGGGGTGGTATTGCCGGCTGCTTTCCTCAATGCGAAGGGCAAATTGCTGGTTACGGCGATGGTGTTCCGGCGCGGTGAGTCGTTCTGGATCGAGACCCAGGCGGAGCAGTCCGCGCGGCTACAGGAACTGCTCGAGCGCTACCACTTCATGGAGAAGTTGGCGATTCACAGCCGCGACTTTGGTGCCGTGCAAGAGCACATCGCCGGCGCTGGTTCGAACACCTTTGTCGGTGAGTGTCATTGGAGTGAGCAGGCCGATGGGCCGGTGCTTCATATCGAGCGCCGGGGCGTGACGTTCACGCGTTGTCACGGCGGCGCGCTCGTCGAGCGAGTTGCTGATGGCGTCGGTGGTGAGGCTAGCGTTGCGCCGCAGCCGATGACTGCCGAGATTGCCGAAGCCGTTCGCATGCTTGCTGGCTTGGTGCGGGTTGGTGTCGAAACCGAAGCGAGCACGTTGGCCCTCGAAGCGGGCCTTGACGATCACTGCTCGACGACCAAGGGCTGCTATACCGGCCAAGAGATCGTTGCCCGCATCCACACCTATGGACACGTCAATCGCAAGTTGTGTCTGTTGTGGCTTGCCGGCGGCGATGCGATTGCGGAGCCCGTGACGGTCGTCGAGCCGGAGGATGAGATTCCGGTTGGCCGCGTCATGCATGCGATTTCACTCACCGAGCAAGGCATGCGGCTTGGGCTTGGCTATCTGCCGAAGGACTTCCAGGAAGTCGGCACGGTGTTGCAGCTTGAAGACGGCGGCGCGGTGACTGTCGCCGGGTTCTAGTGATCGCTACTTCGCTTTGCCAGCGTACGCAATGACGACGTAGGTCGCTTCCGTGTCGCTGTGTATCTCAACGTGCTCGAGGTCTTCGCTGCTGAGGCAGTAGGTCGTGTCGTGGTCGATTGCGGTGCTTGAGCCACTTTGCACGATGCGCGATTTGCCTTCTGGCCGCGTGAACAGCAGCACCTCTTCGCACGACGGGCGCGACGGGATGTCCCTAAGACATAGCGAAGCACCAGCTGGGATGACGGCTTCGTCGAGGCTGATCGTCGCCGCCTTGTAGCTCTCGCCGAACACTCGGTCGATCTTGACGTCACCAACTTGCAGTTTCTCGAAGCGGCGCGGTGGCAGCGACTCGGCCGCAGTCGGGAAGGACTCGGCTGGCATCCATTCGCCGGTCGCCGGATCGAATGACTTGTTGCTGCCAGCCATCGGCAACAGTGGCTTATGGCTGAGAGCTTCTTTGCCAACTGGATCGGGGCCAGTGTCGGGTTGCCTGGCAGAGATCATCAGGATCTCGCCATCTAATGCTTCGTTGCCGACGCGGAACGGCGTGTTGGGTGGTAGGAACACGGCCATCGCACGGCCCGCGAACGGCGTCTTTCTGGCACCACGAGCAGGCCAACTAGTTGTGCCCGCCATCAAGTCGAACGTGCCCGAGAGCAAGATTACCGCGGTTTCGTAGCTACCAGTGGTGACTTGGTCGACGGCTTCGGGCCGCCACAGTTGTAGGTGCTCGAACCAGCATGTGTTGCTCGTCTTCGCAGTGCTTAGTTGCTGCGCATCGCTTGGCATCAGCGGGATGGTGGTCACTTCTTGGCTCCGGTTTCGTAGGTGTTCTCGGGAATGTCGAGCAGCTTGGCGCCTTCGATTTTCACCTTCGCGTTTTCGAGTATGCCTTCACTCATGGTTTGCGATCGAACAATTCGCAGCTTGCGGATCAGTTCTTTATTGGCAGGCATTGGCTCGCGATCCAGGACCGTGATGATGTAGCAGCCATCCTTGGTGCGGATTGGCATCGACACGTCGGCCATCTTCATCGCGAACGCGGCGTGCACGACCTTGGTCGGCAACTCGGTGCTGCCCTTGCGATGCCAGCCGATGTCACCACCTTTGCGCTTCGAATCGCCGAGTTCACTTTCGATACTGGCGGTCGTCGCGAAGCCATCTTTGACGATGCGGGCGCGCACGATCTGTAGATGCGCCATCGCCTCGTCGAAAGTGCGCTTGATGATCTCGTTGGGGTTTTTGAGTGCGCGGAGGAAAATGGCACCGATGCGACGGCGCGGGCCTACTTGGGCAAGCACCGCTTCGCGATCGGCTTCGAGTTCTGTTTGGAGATTCTCGTCGGAAAACTCTATCGAGGCCAGCTTGTCGAGCAGGATCTGCGAGCGGAACACACGCAGTTGCCGCAGCGATTCGATCGTCATGCCGCGTGCCTTGAGTAGCTGCTCGAACGGCACGCCGCCAAGGCGCGGATCCTTCTTGGCTTGTACACGACGGTCTTCGATGGCGCGATCGAGGTCGGTATCGGTGATCCTCAGCGCCTTTTCGCGAGCCATGCTCTCTAGCGTCTGTAGGTAGACGATTTGGCGGATGAAGCGGTCGCGTTCGAAGTCTTCGCTGGTGCGCAGCAACAGGAAGCCCAGGTCAATTAGTGCGATCGCCTGCTCGTTGACCTTGGCGGCGGTGCCGATCGGCAGTTTGTCTGGATCGGTTTCTATCTCGGCGCGCTCACGAGCCTCAGTCAGCCACAGCGTCAGCATGTCGCCGCCGACCTTTTCGTCCTCAGCCAGGCCAAGTTCCTTGCGCACGACGCGCTCTTGTGCGATCTGCACCGACAAGTCTTTGAGCCATTGCTCTTTGCTCGTGTTGCGCACGGCGGCGAAGTCTTCGGGGCGGCGCCCTGCTTCGATCAGTTGTTTCTGCAACTTGTCCCAGAACGCCTTCGCGTCGGCCTGGCTCGGCATCACGTTCAGGCGCTGGGCTTCGCTGCGCGTGATCGCGGCGTCAACCATCATCTCGCAGCCCTGTCGACCGCGGTCATCGCGGCGCAAGTGGAACGCCATCTCCATCGCGACGTCGGTGCGCGTGACCGTCGCTTCTTCGCCGTTGAGCTGGTAGGTGGCGAGAACTTTGTTTGGCTCCTGGGGAATGACCAGGCACAGAAGGGCTAAGGAAGAGATCGCGAACATAGGGGGCTGGGACGATACCAGATGCCGTGGGCTTCCCGAGCAATCGCTGGCCGGGTGGTCGAATTCGTCTGCCGGGCGATTGGTCGGATGGCGGGAAAAACGGCGCGGCGACCGTCACGATGGCGGCCTTGGATGCTTGCTTGGTGGCAGCGGTTGCAACAAGCGTGCTGGCTAGTCTCTTCCCGAATCTGGTTCCCGATCCGATCTCTGGCAAGCAAACCGGTCGAAGAAGCGCTTTTTGCACGATCGCCGTTGGGGTCTTGCGTCGTGCTCCGAATAGCTGATTAGATGACGAAATCTGTCGATCTGACGGCTTCCTGGTCGCCTCTTTACAGAGTGGACCGAGCCCGCGTTTTCGTTTGGGTGCAGGTTACGATTTGGTGATGCCTGACTCGACTAACCAGTTGGGTGCTGTTGTTTTGGCGACCGGTGACGATCCACCGGTTTGTGCAGCAGTGCGTTGCTATCCATCTGCATGATGGGCGGCAGGCCGTCCGCGTCGGCGACTTCGCCCGGGGGGCGATGGCGGAACCGGCGGCTTTGCCAGAACCATTGCTCGGGTGCTTCTTTGATGCCTTGGCCGAGGCCGCGATTGCAGCGAGTTGTGATCGCGATCAGGTCCTGCTCGCGATTACCAGTTTTGGCATCGCGGATGATGTCGAAGACGCGCAAGTGGTAGCGCATGCGGCCGGTGCGCATGAACGCCACCACGGCGATCGGTGCGCCAGTAGCAAGATGCAATAGCGCCGGCGTTGCGACCGAACGTGCCGCGGTGCCGAGAAACGGGGCGACCACGGCACTGTGCTTGCCGCCGCCATCGGCCAGGAGACCGATGGTCTTCTTTTCACGCAGCACCTTCTTCAAGGTCCACATGACGTTGTTGCGTGCGACCACGATCTGACCGGTGCGAGTGCGCATGTCCGTCATCAAGCGGTTGAGCGCCGGCAGTGGGCTTGGTCGGAACACCGAAGTGATCGGCAGGCCGAGCAGCGCGGCCGTTACCCCGGACAGGTCCCAGCTACCGACGTGGCCGGTGGCGAAGATCAGCCCGTTACCCTCGTCAAACAGCTCTTGCAGCGGTTCAAACTCTTCAAAGTTGAAGTGCTTGTTGACGGTGTCTTTGGTGAAGTGCCGCATCCGACACGAGTCGATCATCAACCAACCGACGTGCCTGGACCACTGCCACAGGTGATGCTTGGGACGGTTTGGACCGAGTTGCGTGCCTTCGCGGAACGCGATGCGGGTGTTGCGCCAGTAGCCGCTGGTGCGTTTGCCCTTCCGGTCGCGCACACTCCAGTAGACGAACCACGGGATCGCGATCAGGTCGC
Source organism: uncultured bacterium (assembly GCA_937906475.1). Lineage (GTDB taxonomy): Bacteria > Planctomycetota > UBA1135 > UBA1135 > UBA2386. Next base: position 19,523 of record CALCZA010000173.1, on the reverse strand, counting down.
CGACAAAGTAGGCGAGCCAGGTAGGCAGGATCGAGATGATCCAAATTACGAACGCGAGGCAGCCGACCGCAATGCGTTGCCAGATCGGTTCCCGTCTCGGCTTGGTGCGTTCTGCTTTGGGTTCGTCTTGATTGTCTTGCGCTTCGCTCATGGGCTCGTCGGTGCTTGCTTGTTCGGCAGCCGCACCATGAAAAGGCATAGCAGCCCGATCAGCAACTGTGCGCTTTGCGCGAGCATCGCAGGCTTGCTGCCATAGCTGTCGCTGATGAGGCCGTAGGTGACCGAGCCGAAGACCGACAGTTTGATGGTGATGCCGTAAAGGCCGAAGTACTGACCGATCTGGTCAGGTGGTGCCAGCACCACGATGATTTTACGGCCCGCAGACCAGATGCCGGTCAATCCGAACGCCCCAAATGCGACCAGGGTCCCTAGGTATGCGAGCGGATTGTTGCCGCCGAACACCGCCCCGCCGATCAGGGCGAAGAAGAGCACGACCGCGCTGACGCGCATGACCGTCAGTGGGCTGCGGTCGTTCCAGTTGCCGATGAGAATGCCGACCACCATGGCGATGATGTTCAGGCAGATGCCGGCGATTCCCATGAACGACTCGATCCCTTCTTGGCCGGTGAAGGTCGTGCCGAATAGCACGATGCCGTGCGAGGCTTGTTCGTCGAATACGGATTTCGTGAACTCAGCAAAGTAGAGGATCGCCGTATTCAGCACGTCGACGAGAAAGAAGTTTCCGGCCAGGAACCACATTAACGGGCGATGCTTAGGTAGTTCGCGCAGAGTGAGCCAGAGCCGTTTGTTGGCGTCACGCATGGCGGTGCGGATCGGCACCGAACTCGGCTGAGCGGGCCGCCGATCCTTGACCAGCACCATGCAGGGCAGCGCCAGCAGCAAGAACAGACTGGCGGCGATTGCGAAGAACATGCGCGGCGATGGATGCGCCGTCATCGTGATTGCGAGAACAATCAGCGTGCCCATGTAGCCGACTCCGACACCTATGCTGCTGATGCGGCCGGCGCGTTCTGGCGCAGCTACCGACGTCAGCAGCGAGTTGTAGAACACCAGCGCGATGTTGTAGGTCAGGTTCGCCGCAAAGTAGCAGGCCAGTAGCCAGAACGGTCCGAAGTCGAACGACCAACCGAGCAGCGCAGCGATACACAGCGACGTGCCAATCGTCAGGTAGCGGCGCGTGCGCGAGGTCGTATCGACTAGCGCGCCGAAGAACGGCACCAACAGCGCGGCCGCCACCATCGATAGGAAGTGGGTGACGCTGTGGCCAGTTAAGCCCCCGAGTTCGGCCTTCGCATAAGGCGTGAACACGAACGTGACCGTGGCAATGTAGATCGTGTTGGCAAGATCGTAGAGCACCCATGCACCTGTGCGTACTCGGGATGCCACAATCCCGGTACTGTCACTGGTTATGGGGTCGCTCATGGCTTTTCAGTGTGCGCCGCTAGCGCGGCGGCTGCCAGTGTTCCGACCCATGCTTCGTCAGGAAAACACTTGGGTGCTTGGAGGTCGGCGGCGAGGATCCCCGCCATGAAAATGCCGGATGTCTTGAACAGGCAGCCCCACGCGCCACGAAGTCCGCGCCGAAGACTAAGCCGACGAGAGTTGCGGTAAAGGCCCCGGTCCTGACGGGGGCAAAGCCTGCGAAGGCCAGTAAGGGGCGCGCGACCAAGGCCAAGGTGAAAGCCTGATTGTCGTGGACGCTTGGCAAGCGGCGGTTGGTCCGCCGATTGCCAGCAGCAGCGCCTATTTCAGGTAGTTCGCGAGCCGTTCTGGTGCGAACGATCCGGCCGAGTTGAGGATCATCGCGCGCCGCCAAGCCTTGACCGCGGTGCGCACGTCGTCGTCGCTAGACTTGCCGTCCTTGAGCACGGTCAACACCTGCCGCTGCGCTTCACCGTGACCGGCGGCCAGCAATGCTTGCCAACGATCGGCGTGTTTCGTCAGCGAGATCGGGCGACCCATCAAGCGGCTAAGTGCCGTCGGCGAATCTTCGGCGCGACGCAGCGCGCGCGCCAACAACGTCAATACTTGCGGATCAGTCGCGATCCGGAACAGGTCGCGCAGCAATGGTGCCGCACGCTTTTTGTCGCGGCGGCCAACCAACTCCGCCGCGGCGGCGCGCGTGGCGATCGGCATCTTCGGGTTGGTTGCGATCTCGATCGCGTGCTCGACCAGTTCTTTCGAAGGCGGAGCCAGGAAGCCCGTCATCAGTGCCTGGATGCGAAGCGGTTCGCGCTCGTTGAGCAAGTGTTGTTCAAGTGCTCCATGCGTACTGGCGCCTCCGATGGCCATCATGGCAGCGAGTGCCTGGCTGCACTCGGCCGGCGAAGAACTCTGCAACGCGTGGGCTGCGATCTCTAGTGCGGGCAGATGACGGTAACGCGTCAACGCCAGCAGGGCTGCCGAGCGCAGTTTCGGGCCGTCACCGCGTTTGGCGATGCGCACCAAGTCGTCGAGCCACGGTTTGTTCTCAGCGGGTGGCCGCGCCGCCATCCAGTTGACCACGGCTAGTCGCTCTAGCTCGCTGCCGCGGCGCAGAATGCGGCGCAGTTCGCGTTCGTCATGGTTCTGGGCAATCGGTAGCAGCAATTGCAGCAACAGGGCGCGCGAGTCGGCGGCGCGGTTGGCTTCGTCTTCGAGTAGTTGCTGCAACGCGCGCTGTTCGGCGCGCTCGGGTTGGCGCGTCATGCCGATCAGCAGCGAGATGAAGATGTCGTGCTGCCGCTTCCAGCTGCCGTGTTCGAATAGCGTCAGGGTGCGCGCTACCGAGGTGTCGACGCGGTCGGTCGGCACGAGCCCCAAAGCGAATGCCGCGACAACTCCCTGGTCACTGGTGCGGCCTTCGATCGTGCGCAGTATCCCTTCCAAGAACGTGATTGCCTGCGGGGTCGCCAGCAATCCGAGCGCGATCGTGGCGCGGTGGCTGGTGACGGGTGACGGATCCTTTGCGAGTTCCAGCAGGCGCGGTTCCTGGTCGACGCAACCGGCAGCCGCGACGATGATTGCTGCCTCACCACGAGTCTCGGGGTCCAAGCTGTCCAGTTGCTGCGCCGCGTCGGCCGCGACCATTCGTTCGATACCGCTCGTGGGTGGTGTTTGCGCGAAAGCGCTCAGCGCGCAAACGAGTAATACAAGCGCACTTCGCAACTGAATCCCGCACCGGTGGAGCAACGGCTGACCATGGCGTTGGTGCAAGGTTTCGATGTCAGTGGGGCGCTGGTTCACAACTAGAGTATCGGTAGCGTAGTATGCCCGCCCAAGCCGTGGGCTGGAATGCGGCTTGGGCGATTGTGCGGCTTGCAGAATATGTTCTGGGTCGTCGCGACGATCGACCAACGAGCAAACACTGTTCCAACCACTAGCTAGTTACCCGAAGCCCTAAAAAACAGTCGATGCGAGTAGCCATTCTTGATGCCTGGTCCGGAGTTGCCGGCGATATGTGGGTCGGTGCAATGCTCGATGCGGGCGCGCCGATGCAGGCGCTGGTTGACGTGGTGCGTTCGTTGCAACTTCCTGGTGTCTCAATTCGTAACGACGCCGTGATGCGGGCGAGCCTGCGTGGCACGCACTTTTGCGTCGACGTTGCTGGCGCGGTTCCCGGGCAGTTCACAATGCACTCGGATCGGGCCCACTCCGGGGTGCAGTTGCCGACGCATGACTCGCATGTGCATCGCCGTCTCGGCGACATCGAGCGGATCGTGGCCAAGGCGGAACTTCCGGAGGTCGTTCGTGACCAGTGCATCGAGGTCTATCGCGCAATTGCTGCGGTCGAGGCCGAGGCGCATGGCACGACGGTTGAGGAAGTGCACTTTCACGAAGTCGGTGCCGAAGACACGATTGTCGATGTTGTTTGCGCCTGCTTGGCGACGCACCTGTTGGGCATCGAGCGTCTCTTTGCGAACGGCATTGCCGTCGGTTCTGGCACGGTCCGCGCCGCGCACGGAATCCTGCCGGTGCCCGCTCCAGCCACCGCCGCGTTGTTGCGCGGCATCCCGGTGCACACGGGTGGTCTCAAGGGCGAGCGCACGACGCCGACCGGCGCGGCGTTGTTGCGCACGTTGGTGCACGCGTTTGACGAACCGGTTGCGATCACGACCGATGCCATTGGTTATGGCGCTGGCACGCGCGACGACCCCGATGTGCCGAACCTGTTGCGCGTCATGGTTGGTGAATTGGTCAATGCAACCTCACCGACGGATCTGTGCGAACTGCAGTGCCAATTGGACACCGCGACGGGTGAGCAGGTCGGCTGGTTGCTCGATGCTCTGCTGCAACGCGGCGCCGTCGATGCCTTTGCTGCGCCCGTAACCATGAAGAAGGGGCGGCCCGGCCTGTTGGTGACCGTTCTTTGTGACGAAGCGCATCAGGCCGTCATCACGGATTTGCTGTTGGAAGAATCGACGTCGCTAGGCGTTCGCCATCACCGTGTGTCGCGACGCGTGCTGGAGCGCTGGCAGGAAACGCGTAAGACGAGCATGGGGGAGGTCGTGTTTAAGGTCGCCCGTTTGCCTTCGGGCCAGGTCGTCGCTCGGCCGGAAGACGATGAATTGCAGCGCTTGACGAAAGCGCACGATCTCGGCCGCGCCGAGGTCTTGCGTCGATTGCTCTAAGATAGAACGTGAACCGAGTTCGTTCGGGCTTCTGCTTATGGCCCTTGTAGGCGAGCGCGTGGACTGCTTTGACGCGCGGCGTCGCGATCCACATCGACAACTGATCGGGCGCACGGCAACGGCCGGGCCGGCTTCTTGCCAGGAACGATTGGTCGTTCCGCTCGTGAGGGTTGCGCAGCGCGGTGCTGCGTTCTCCAATGCAGTTCATGCAAACGCCTTCGCTCGACCGTCGAGGATTTCTCGGCGCGGCTGCCGGATTGTTCGGCTCCTCGCTGATTGCTAGCTCGCCGCTCGCACTGCTGTCCGGTTGCCAATCCAGCTTGCGTGGTGGCAGCGAAGTGCTGCGCGGCAATCTGTTCGAAATCAGTCTCGCCGAGTGGTCGCTGCACAAGGCGCTGCACGGCAAGAAGATGACCAATCTCGACTTCCCGAAGAAGGCAAAGTCGTTTGGCATTGATGCGGTCGAATACGTCAACTCGTTCTTCGAAGGCAAAGCGAAGGATGCCAAGTACATCGCTGAATTGAAAAGGCGCTGCTCGGATGAAGGTGTTCGCAGCCTGCTGATCATGTGTGACGGCGAAGGCGCGCTCGGCGATCCCGATAGCAAGAAGCGTCAGCAGGCTGTCGAGAACCACCACAAGTGGGTCATCGCGGCCAAGGAACTCGGTTGCCATTCGATTCGCGTCAATGCGCAGAGTCGCGGCAAATACGAAGAGCAGCAGAAACTCGCGGCCGATGGCTTACGCAAGCTGTGTGAGTTCGCCGAGCAACACGAGATCTACGTGATTGTCGAGAACCATGGCGGCCTGTCGTCAGACGGTGAGTGGCTCAGTCGGACGTTGAAGCAGGTCGGTCACAAGCGCGTCGGTTCATTGCCGGACTTCGGCAATTTCCGAATTGGCAAGGGCAAGGAATACGATCGCTACAAAGGTGTCGATGAGTTGATGCCATACGCACAAGGCGTCTCGGCCAAATCCCACGACTTCAATGAAGCCGGTTCGGAGATCCACACCGACTACGAGCGCATGCTCGATATCGTCTGCGTCAAGCACGGCTGGCGTGGCGACATCGGCATCGAATACGAAGGTGGCAAGCTGTCGGAGGACGATGGTATCCGCGCCACCAAGGTGTTGCTCGAGCGCGTGCGCGCCAAAATCGAAAAGCAACTGGCCGCGAAGAAGACGGGTAAGCAAGAGGCAGGCAAGTGAACGAGCGCCTGCAAAGCCTTCCGACCTACCCGATGGTGCAGTTGACCTCCTGGAGCCAGGAGATCGCGGCACGTGGGGAAACGGTCTACGACTTTGGCACGGGTGATCCGCACGAGCCGACGCCGAAGATCTTGCGGCAGGCAATGATCGACGGGGTCGACGAGATCAGTCAATACCCGGCGACGCCTGGCACGCCGGGGCTGCGCACCGCGGTTGCCGACTACATGTCTCGGCGCTTCGGCGTTGCGCTCGATCCCGACCAAGAAGTGTTGGCGTCGTATGGCAGCAAGGAGGCGTTGTTCCACTTGCCGATGACCTTCGTGCAGATTCCGAGTGAGAAGGATCTCGTGCTGTATGGCGAGCCGGCCTACCCAGTCTATGAAATCGGTGCGCTGTTCGCCGAAGCGTGGACTTACTCGGTGCAACTCGGCCCGCACAACGACTACGCAATGGATCCCGACTCGCTGCCGGATTCGGTGTTGAAGCGTGCCGCGATCGTCTACCTCAACTACCCGCACAATCCGAGCGGCCACAAGCTGTCGGATGAGCTCTATAAGCGCTGGGTCGAAGTGCGCGCCGAATACGGCTTCATTCTCGTCAGCGATGAGTGCTACGTCGACCTCAACTACGAAGGCGACCCGCCGCGCAGTTTGTTGGAGTTCGGTCGCGAAGGTTGCTTGGTTATGCACTCGCTGAGTAAACGTTCGGGCATGACTGGCTATCGCTCGGGCTTCATCGCGGGCGACGCCGACTTGATCGGTAAATACCGTTGCTTCCGCGCCAGTATGGGCATGGTGCCGCAGACGTTTGTGCAGGCCGCGGCCGAACTGGCATGGACCGACACCCAACACGTTGAGGATCGACTCGCAGTCTTCGCAGCCAAGCGCGAAGTGCTGCTACAGATGGCGAAAGATCGCGGCCTCAAAGTGCACGGCAGCCAAGCGGGTCTTTACCTGTGGCTCGAATTGCCAGCAGGCACGGGTGACCTCGACTACGCCTCGCGCTTGCGTGACAACGGCATCGTCGTTGCGCCTGGCAGCTTCTTTGGCAAAGGTCAGGATCGCTTCATTCGCTTGGCGCTAGTGCCGACGGTTGCAGAGTGTCGTGCAGCGGCCGATGCTTGGCCGAAGGCGTGATTCGCGCCTTCCAGTTCGACGTGCGGGCTTTACTGCTGGTGTCGTTGTCGTTCGGGCTTGGTGCTCAGGAACGTCCCAATCTCATCGTCATCATGGCCGATGACCTCGGCTTCGAATGTCTGGGTGCCAACGGCGGCTTGTCATACGAAACGCCGCACCTTGACCGCCTCGCGGCGACCGGCGCGCGGTTTGTTAATGCGCACGCGCAGCCACTGTGCACGCCGACCCGCGTGCAGGTGATGACCGGCCAATACAACGTGCGCAATTACGTTGGCTTCGGCCAGCTCAAGCGTGGCGAGACGACCTTTGGCAATCTGTTGCGCGATGCCGGCTATGCGACGGCGATCGCCGGCAAGTGGCAACTTGGTCGGGTTGCCGAGTTGCCCAAACAGTTTGGCTTCGACGAACACGTTCTGTGGCAGCACACGCGCTTCGCACCGCGCTACCCGAACCCAGGTCTCGAAGTGCAAAGCGAAGCGCGCGACTACACGGACGGCGAATATGGGCCGGACCTGATCAACGCGTTCGCTCTCGACTTCATAACCAAGCAGGCGAACAGCCAGTCACAGCCGTTCTTGCTGTACTACCCGATGATCTTGCCGCACTTCCCACACCAGGCGACGCCGGACAGCGCAGATTGGGACCCGGCAGTTCGCGGTGAGAACAAGGCCCGCAACCCGAAGTACTTTGCCGACATGGTTCGCTACATGGACAAGATGGTCGGCAACGTTGTGGCCAAGCTCGATGAGTTGGAATTGCGCGACAATACGCTGGTCCTGTTCGTCGGTGACAATGGCACCAACGTGAACCTGCGTTCGCGCATGCACGGCTACAACGTCAGGGGGGGCAAGCGCTTCACGACGGTGCGCGGCACTCACGTGCCGATGGTTGCCAACTGGCCCGGGCACATCGCGCCGTCGGTCTGCGCAGATCTTGTCGACTCGACCGACATTCTGTCGACGATCTGCGAAGCTGCTGGCGTGACTCCGTCAGCAGAATTGCCGCTCGATGGGCGCAGCTTCCTACCGCAATTGCTTGGCAAGAGAGGCAATCCGCGAGAGTGGATCTACTGTTGGTATTCCCCGCGCGGCGAGCCGCTACAGGTGTTTGCCTACGACCGGCGCTTCAAGTTGTATCGCACTGGCGCGTTGTTCGACTACCGCGACGATCCGTTGGAGAGACGCGCCTTAGCGCGCGACGCTTATCCGTTGGTACGCCAAAAACTGCGTGCAGCACTGGCCAAGTATGAGAACGCACGACCGGCGGGTTTGCCGTGGCCTGGCAATAATCAAGGCGCGAGCAATAAGCCCAAGCCCGGCACCGCCAGGAAGAAGCCGGGCACCGCCAAGAAGAAGCCCGGCACCGCCAAGAAGAAGTAGAGGGTCCCCCGTGATGCGGGCCCTCGTGATGCGGGCCGATAGCCAGGGCTTGCCGCCGCTTGTAAGCGTTAGCTCGATGGGCGTTCGTACGGCAGGCCGCGACTGTCCCAGTGCACTATGCCGCCGCGGATGTTGGTCAGCTTGGTGAAGCCGGCGCCGGACAAGATGTCGCAGGCGAACAAACTGCGGCGCCCATGTTCGCAGTAGACGAACCAGTGTTCGTTCGCGTCGAGTTCGGTGATGCGCTGGGCGAGTTCTTGCACCGGGATCAGCACCGAGTTGGGCAGTCGGTGGCTCAGGTGTTCTTGCTCGGTGCGCACATCGAGCAGGCGTGGTGCCGGCTCGGCTTGCAGTTCGGCTTGTGCTTCTTCGGGTTCAAGGTCGCGGTAGTTCATATTGATCCGTTTGTGCCGCGCCACGCTAGTCGAGATGGCCGCGATCACTGTCGCCCATCTCGATGCCACCGGCAGGGAAATATTCATTCCAGCGCTGCGACACGAGTGACGCTGTGTCAGGGTCGCAGAACAGTTCATCTGGGTAGTCGGGCTTCATGCGCGAGTCGATGACGATCGGCGGCGTGTAGCTCGGCTGGCTGCGAAGGAGTTTGATTTGGTTGGCGTGGATGTCGGCAGCTGGCTCGAAACGGGTGAATGTCGTCCACAAGAAATTGACGCTTGAGCGCGCGGCTTGCTCGGCGTCGTCGACGAGCACGACCAGCGGCCAATGCTTCAGCGCGGGTGACTTCGTCAGTGCCACAGCGGCATAGCGATCGTTCGTGAATTTCGGGCCTTGCACGACTAGGCAGCCAGGGACAAATACACGCACCTTTTTGAACGGCGGTGGCAGCGTGCCATTGAACTCGGTGGGCAGTTTGCGCACGGGTTCGCCGAGGCCAAGCATGACGCCTTTACTACCCTTGTTGACGTCGGGCCCGGCGTAGTCGAGCGTGTCCATCGACAAATTGCCGAACACATATAGGTCGGTCGCGAATTGACAGCGTGCGAGCACGTGCTCGAGGGTCTGCTTGAAGTTCTTTAGATCGACGGGCTGGTCGGTCAGCAATAAGAACTTGGTCAGGCTGAGTTGGCCTTCACCAAGGATTCGGAACGCACTCTGCATCGCCTCGCGGCCATAGCGTTCGCGTACGACGGCCGCGGCTAGCGAGTGGTAGCCCGTCTCGCCGTAGGACCACAAGTCACGCACCTGGGGCATCGCGACCTTGGCGAGTGGCAGCAGCAGTTCTTGCAGGTAGTCGCCCAAGAAGAAGTCTTCTTGGCGCGGTTTGCCGACGACCGTGGCCGCGAGGATCGGATCCTTCTGGTGTAGTAGCGCCTTGGCTTGGATCAGCGGGTAGTCGTGCTTGAGCGAGTAGTAACCGTAGTGGTCGCCGAACGGGCCTTCGGGATGGCGTGCGCCGGGAGCCACTTCGCCGACCAAGATGAACTCGGCGTCGGCGACTAACGGCAACGGCGAATGCTCGGAGCGACTGGTGCGCAAGCGTTGACCCATCAACAACGAGCACAGCAGGATTTCGGGAACGTTCTCCGGCAGTGGGGCAATGGCACTGAGGATCATCGCCGGCGGGCCGCCGATATGCACGGCGACCGGCATGGGTTGGTTGCGTTCTTCGTAAGCGGCGAGGTGGAAGCCGCCGCCCTTGCCAATCTGCATGTGCAGCCCAGCGGTGTCGTCGCTGAAGCGCTGCACGCGATACATGCCGAGGTTCGATCCGAGGCCGTCGGGGTGCTCGGTGTAAACCAGCGGCAACGTCACGAACGGACCGCCATCGTCCTTCCATGTACGCAATAGCGGCAAGCGATTAAGACCCGGAGGACTGTCTTGCATCGCCAAGCCCGGGCCGCGTGAGACGCGCTTGCGACCGACCTTTAGTAGCGAGCCCAATAGGTCGCGGTGTTGCCACATCTTGCCGAGACTGGGCGGTAGTAACGTATGCGGCACTTCGGCAAGGCGTTCGACGAGTTCGAGTGGGCGCTTACCGAATGCGAGTTCGACGCGGCGTTGCGTGCCGAACAGGTTGGTGACGCACGGCCACGGCGAGCCTTTGACGTTTTTGAACAGGATCGCTGGTCCGCCAGCCGCGATGACGCGGCGGTGCACTTCGGCGGCTTCGAGATCGGGATCGACTTGGGTGTCGATCTCAATCAGTTCTCCTTCCTTGCGCAGCACGGCGAGGAAGGCGCGCAGGTCGACCAGGGATTTACTCATCAGTCTTTGGCCTCGAGTTGCAGGAAGCGTCGCACGATTTTGTTGACGCGCGCCGTCGCGCCGGGTGTCCCGAGACGCGTTTGCACGTCTTGAAGACCGCGCTTGCAGGCTTCGCGTGCTGTCTCGTCAAACCAAAGCCGTTCGGCGTCACGGATGACGCTTTGCCACCCTGCATCACCGGCAAAGCAGTGCTCCGGAGCTACGGCGCGGTTAGCGATCAGGTTGGCGCCGGCGATCCACGGCACGCTGAGGATGTTGTGGTAGCCGATGGCGGCCAGCATGCCGCGCAGTTTGTAGACGACGATGGTGGGGTTGCCGTGTAAGCACGCTTCGAGCGAACCAGTGCCGGACTTTACTAACACCATGTGGGCGCCGCGCAGCCAGTGGCTCAGCGGCCCTTCGTGGTGTTCCACGTCGTTGGCTCCGAGTTCCTTCAGCAGTGCGCGGATCATCTCGGTGCGGCGCGGGTTCTTGTGCGGCAGCACGATGCGCAGATCGGGGTCACGTTCGCGCAATTTGCTGGCGACGCGCAACATGCCTTCGAGGTTGGCCTGAATCTCGGCGCGTCGGCTGCCCGGCATCACCACGAGCGTTTTGCGCGAGCGCACCTCAGCGACGGCCATGTCAGTGGGCGGCGATTCGGCGATCTCGTCGAGCAGTGGGTGACCGATGTAGGCCGCGGGCACATTCTGGCGCCGGAAGAACTCAGTCTCGAACGGCAGAATCGTCAACGTCGCATCAACCGCACGGCGGTAGCGGCGCATGCGCCATGGACCCCACGCCCAATACTGCGGCGCGATGTAGTGCAATACCGGGATCTTCTTTCGATTGGCGGCCTTGGCCATCACCAAATGCAGACCGGGGTAGTCGACCAAGACAATCAGGTCGGGCGGATCGTTGCGCAGCATGCGCAGGTATGAGGCGAACGCGCGAAGGATCAACGGCAGTTGCTTAAGCACGCCGACGAGACCCATGACCGCGTGTTCACTGAGGCCGAAGCGAACGTCGGCACCGGCCGCCGTCAACTGACTGCCGCCGAACGCGGTTACACGCAGGTCGTCGGGCAGCGCTGTCACCAGTCGCGCTGCATGCAGTTCGCCACTGGCTTCGCCGGCCGAGATGAACAAGTGCGGTTGCTCGCCGCGTTGCGGTCGCCGCTTCGCATAGAACTGTGCCAACGCTTCGTCGTCGCTGCCGGCTTGCTTGGCGGCTGCCTCGAGCGCCTTGGCAGCGCGGCGACGCCATTGGCGTCGGAACGGCAAATACGCGAGCAGGCGGAATGGCGACGAGAACGCTCGCACCAGTTCGCGCAGCAGCGTGGCCAGCACGGTGATCCAGATACCCAACGTCTGCACTAGGGCTCCGTCCTATGAATCGCGCGCCATGACAGTAGGTAGAGCAGCACCGTGGCCGCGATCAGGTAGGTCGTGAACCCGTGACTGCGGATCGGGTCGAACATCTGCCACGCCGGCGTGTTGCCGGTCATGATCGGTGCATACCAGTCAAAGTCGACCAGCCGGAACAAACTGTAGGGCCGGATGCGTTGCGTCAGATACATCCCGATCTGCAACACCGCGAACGCGCCGACGATCGCGGCGACGTGGGCTTGCACGCGGACGATGATCGATACGTACATCGTCAACGTTAAGAACGCCAATGCGAAGATCGCGGCGTGCAGTGACGCGAGGAACAGTTCCCACTTCGGCAGGTCGAGTTCGAGTTGCCAACTCCACGGTATCGCGGTGGCATTGACGATGAAGATCGGCGCCGTGACGACCACCGCGCATGGCCAGAACTTCTGCCACAAGAGCGATGAGCGTGATATCGGTCGCGCCAGCAAGAACTCCAACGTATTGGCTTCGCGTTCGCGCGCGAACAAGCCTGTGCCAATGAGCACAGACGCCGCCGTGCCAACTAGGTTGGTGCTGCGGAAGAACAGCATCACTGCGCACCAGTTGAGGTAGGCGACTTCCTCGTTGCGTTGGCTGATGCCGCTGCCGAGTCGCTTGATCCAGTCGACGCCGAGGCTGCGGAATAGAGTCGAACGTTGCAGGTCGGCGTAGATGTCGGGCCACAACATCAAGACCGGGATGGCGAGCATCTCGAGGATCAGGATGTAGGCGAGTCCGATCATGCGGATTTCGCGCCAAGTCTTGCCAGCGATCATGCGTCGCCTCCCGCAACTTCGGCCGCGGAAGTCTGGTCGCCGACCCCGCAGTGCGGCGTCACTTCATCCTGCAGCAACAATTGGTAGAGGTCCTCGAGTCGGTCGACGCCTACTTCAGCGCTTGCGACGGCGCCTTGCGGAAACGATTGCAGCCACTGCATCGGGTCGTTGTCGGTCTCGACGACCAAGATGCCGTCGGGTTCCGTGCGGATCAGTTTTGCGCCGTCTGGCAACGTGTGGCCACTGCGCAGCCGAATACGCGGTTGCCGACGCAGTTGGGCGCGTGCGCGTTGCAGTCGTTCGTTCGATACGAAACGACCATTGAGCAAGAACTCCAAGCGGTCGGCCAGCGTTTCGACTTCACTCAGGTGGTGAGAGCTGAGTACGATTGTCTTGCCTTGATCCTTGAGCGTGCGCAGCACATCACGCAAGTAGAATCGCACACTCGCGTCCAAGCCGCGGTCGGGTTCGTCGAGCAGATACAATGCAACGTCGGGCACCAGCGTTGCGATCAGCGCTAGCTTCTGCTTCATGCCGGCGCTGTAGCTGCGCACCTTCTGGTTGAGTGGCAGTTGGAATTGTTCGAGCAGGCGCTCCTTCAGTTGCAGCGATTGCTTCGCATAGAAGCCGAGCGCGAACTTCAAGAAGCGCGCCCCGGTCATCTGGTGGTAGACGCCGGTTTCGCCGGGCAGGTAGCAGGCTTGGCGGCGAATCTGAAGCGAGTGTGTTGCTGGATCGCGACCAAACAAACTGAGTTCGCCGCCACTGCGTTGCACGAGACCGACCAGGCATCGCAGCAACGTCGACTTGCCGGCGCCGTTGGGCCCGATCAAGCCGAGCAACTGGCCTCGGTGTATCGACAGGTTGATGTCGTGCAGCACCTCGTGCTGGTCGTAGGACTTCTGCAGCCCGGCGATGCGAATCAGTTCGTCACTCATGCGACCCCACTGTTTGCCACCTGTGCCAAGAAGTTGTGCAGCAAGCGATCGCCATGGGGACTGCGGAACGACTCAGGGTGGAACTGCACGCCATAGGTCGCATGTTCACGATGTTGTACCGCCATGATTTCACCGGCCTCGGTGTGGGCCGTCGCCGACAAAACTTTCGGCAGGTCTTTGGCGACATACAGAGAGTGGTAGCGACACGCGGATAATGGTTGCGGCAAGCCAACAAAAAGTCCGTCGCCATCGTGGTGGATCGGCGTTGGCCTACCGTGCACCGGTTGGCCACGCACGATACGGCCGCCGAATGCCTGGGCAATCGCTTGGTGACCCAGGCATACGCCCAGAATTGGCCGCTTGCCGGACCATTCCCGGATGAAATCCACCGACGAGCCGGCATTTTCAGGCCGGCCGGGACCCGGCGAAATCACGATCGCACGGAACGATTCGGCCGCAGCGACCTCAATACGATCACTTCGCACTACGTCAACACCCGCCCCGAGCTGTTGCAGTGCTTGGGCCAAGTTCCAGACGAACGAATCTTTGTTGTCGAGCAGTAGGATCAAATTGGGCCGGGAAGACAGTATCGTTCTGTCACTCGATGAACATCCTGATCGTCGGCCTCGGCGAAGTCGGCAGCTACCTGGCAAAGGTCCTGTCGACCGAGGGGCATTCCATCACCGTGGTCGATCCAGACCGCGACCGTATCCGTCGGGTAGCCGACCTGCTCGACGTGCGCGCTGTGCACGGCGACGGTTCACGTCCCGATGTTCTCGACCGGGCCGAGGCGCACTCGGCCGATCTGCTGCTGGCCGTCGCCAATGACGACAAGGTCAACATGCTGACGACGCTGTTCGGCAAGCGCATGGGGGCCAAGAAGACCGTCCTGCGCCTGCACGACACTTCGGCGGTTCGGAGGTCGCGCACGTTCTTCCGCAAGAACTTGCACTACGACCTGCTGTTGTCGCTCGATGACCTGGCAGCCGAGGAGATCGTCAAGATAGTTCGCCAGAGCAAGGCGATTGGTGTCGAAAACTTCGCCGAGGGCAAGGTCCAGATGCGCCGGTTCAAGCTGGCGGCGGGCGGACCGTTCACGGGGCAGTTGGTCAAGGACATCAAGATCCCGTCCGGCATGTTGATCACCGCCATCGACCGCGACCACGAAGTGATCGTCCCGGGCGGCGATGACGACCTGCGTGTCGACGACGAATTGTTTGTGCTCGGCGAGCCCAAGGCGATCGCATCGTTCGAGAAAAAGATCGGAGGCAAAAAAGCACCGACCCGAAACGTCGTCATCTACGGCGCCGCCGGCATCGCCCAGCAAGTCAGCCAGGCGCTGCAGCGCGAACACGTTGGTGTGCGCGTCATCGTTGAGAACCGCCACGAGGCGGAGCGTCTATCCGAAGTGCTCAAGGGCGTTGTCGTTTTGCACGCCGAAGCGACCGACCTCAACTTCCTGCAAGAAGAACACGTGGGGGACGCCGACGCATTCCTTGGCGTATCCAACGAAGACGAGCGCAACCTGATGTCGTGCCAGTTGGCGCGCACGCTCGGTGTCAAGCGCACCGTCGCGCTCGTGCACAAGCCAGACTACGTGTCGCTCTACCAGCAACTTGGAATCGACACCGCGGTCTCGCCACGCCTGTTGTGCGCCAACCGCATTCTTGCGTTCGTTCGCAGTCGCAGCATCTCGACGATCGCGACGATTGAAGAGGGCCAGGCCGAAGTTCTCGAACTAGAGATTGGCGCCGGCAGCACGTTGATTGGCAAGGCGCTCAAGGCCGCTGGCTTCCCACGCGGTTGTGTGGTCGCGGCGATCACGCGCGACGATGGTAACGTGGTGATCCCGCGCGGCGATGACGTGATCAAGCCGATGGACCGCATGGTGATATTCGCGTTGCAAGCCGTCGTCGATGACGTGCTGCAGTTGGCTGGTGTCGATCGCGAGTAACTGCGCCTGATGGCGCTGTGCTCGTGACTGTGGCCCATTTGAGGCATTTGGCTGCTTAGCTCGCCAGCCAATTAGCATCCTCAAGCGCTGCTACTGGCCGCCGCCGTTACCCGCAGCGCTACCCGGTGAAGTCGCACCACCAAAGCCCTGCATCAAACTCTCGAGTCCAGTCGCGCCAGTCGCACCCGGCTCAATCGTCAACTCGGGCGGCTTCAGCTTTAGCGGTTTCATCACGATGATGTCGTCACTGCGATACTTCGGCGCCATGTCGACCGGATACTTGCGTGGAATCGCGAGCAACTCGCGCACGCGGTCGACGCCTGCCACGACGTAGTAGCGACCAGCAGCGGGGCCTTCGTGCACCGTCGCGCGGCCGGCAATCAAACCAGCGAACATCGATTCGCCTTTCGGACCGCGGCACAGAAGCGTCGCACCAGCCGGCAACTCAACACCAGGATCACGTAGTAGGTCGCCGGCGAGTCCATCGCCAACCGCAAGCTTAACCGGCACGGTCTCGCAGTTCTCGCCATCCGGCGTCCACATGACCCACAGCGTGTCATTGGTAGTGGGGCTGCGATCGAGTAGGCGCGCGAGTTGCGTCTTCAGGTCGATCTCGGCTTCGGTGAAGACACTGCCGGTCGAATGCAGTTCGCCAGTCTCAATCAACGGTGTCGGGCCGAGGAAGTAGTGCACGCGGCACGGGCCGGCCGTCGCGGTGCGGCCAAGCGACAAGATGCCGATTATGGTCGTCGCCGCATATTCAACTCCGCCAGTGGTCTCGAGCAAGGCCACTGGTCTTGAGCGATCGACAGTCGGCGCCCCAGAGAAAAACCACGAGCTGCAGCTGGGAAGGATCAGGAGCGAACTGAACAGGACGGCCGTGCAACGCATGGCAACATGGTAGCCGCGAATGGCTATCAGTCGACTGACAAGCGTCCGCGCTTCTCGGCCGCCCGCTTGAACACGACCCAAAGCAAGCCAACGGCGACGGCCGAGAGGCCGATCACCAGGCCCCACCAGAATCCGGCTGGGCCAAGGTCGCAGCCAAATGCCAGCCAGGCGCCGATTGGCAACCCGAGGACCCAGAACCCGACGATGTTGGCGACGACCGCCGAGCGCATGTCGCCCATACCACGCAGGCAGCCGACCGCGACGACCTGCAGGCCATCGCCGATCTGGAATACGCCGGCAATCGGGATCAAGGCCGCAGCCACGTTGTGTACGCCTTCGTGAATCACCAACAGGCTGGCGAGCTGGCTGGGCAGCAGGATGAACAGCAGCATAAAGCCGCTCATGATCGTGGCGCCGCTGACCAGCGCGACCGAAACCGAGCGGCGGATCGCTTTGGGATCGCCGCGGCCGACGGCCCAGCCAACCCGCACCGATGCGGCCATGCCCAAGCCAAGTGGCACCATGAAGCTCATCGTGGCGAGTTGCAGGGCGATCTGGTGAGCGGCGAGGTTGCCACCTTCGACTTCGAGGCCACTGGCGACCGCGTCGTAGTGGCCGATCAACAAGCCCGTCAACGCGAACGCACCCATCTCGAGCGCGAATTGGGTGCCAATCGGCAAGCCCAGTTTGAGCAAGCGCCACAGCGGTCCCAAAGCGAACGCACGCGCGCGAATGGCATGATTGCGCAGCTGCATCAGATGCGGGCCAAGGTCGCGCCAGCCAAACCAGCACAGGCCAAACAGCATCAACCAGCGACAACTGACCGTTGTGATCGCGGCGCCGGTCGCGCCCAGTTCGGGCATGCCCCAATTGCCGAAGATAAGCAGCCAATCGAGGCCTGCATTGGCGAGGTTGCCAAGCACGATCGTCAGCACTTGCGGCATCAGGCTCGCATGCGACGACAGCACGCTACGTAGCACCGAGTACCACAGGAACGGCAGAATGCCCAACGCCTGCAGCCGAGCGTAGTTCGCTGCCTCTGGGATCAGCGCTTCCGGTTGGCCAAATAGCGACAGCCAGGTCGCGGCTGGCATCAGCATTAGGCCGGTGGGGATGGTAAGCACTAGCGCTAGCAGCGCCCCGCGTCCGAGCAGTCGCGGGATCGCTTCCCGGTCATCCGCCCCGACCGCCTGCGACAGCAGGGGGTCCATCGCGGTGACCGCGCCCATGCAGAAAACCGATGCCGCCCAGCTCAGCAGATTGCCGAGTGCCATCGCCGGTAGAGCCACTTCGTTGTGCCGCCCGAGCATGGCGACGTCGATGAAGTTCATTGCGGTCATGCCGAACTGCACGAATGCAATCGGTAGCCCTAGCCGCAGCAACTGGCGCACTTCGTCCGCAAACGAGTGGCTTGGCTGTTGGCTTTGGCTCGGGGAGGCGACCATCGGTGGCGAAGCACTGTGACCGTTCGCCATGCGGAAACAAGCACCGCCCACCCGGGTCTTCTTTCCCATTCGAGGAATGTCCATTGTGGTGTGGATAAGCGTGTTGGGAAGTGCGCAAGCCATTGGCGCGATATGGCTTTTGGTGGTGGTTATTTGTGGGAAGGAAGCTCATCTGTGGAGAGTCATGTGGACAGTGTGGAAAGCCTAGAAAGAGCCTGTTCTTGATCTGTGTTCGTGAAATGTTAGGGTCCGATCGTGGGCCGTCGTATTCTTCATGTAGACATTGATGCATTCCTCGCCTCGGTCGAGCAGTTGCGTGATCCTGCGGTGCTGGGCAAGCCGGTTGCGGTCGGCACCGGGGTTGTTGCATCGCGTTCTTATGAGGCCAAACGCCTAGGTGTCGAGACCGCGATGCCGCTGCGCGAGGCGATGCGGCGTTGCCCAGAACTGATCGTGCGCGAGGGCGATTCGCGTCTGGTGGAGCGATACCGGAAGAGGGTCGCCGAGGTCATTCAGCAATTTTCCCCGGTCGTCGAGGTCTCTTCCTTGGACGACTTTTATGCCGATCTGACCGGGGTGCCGCTGGCCATCGAGCACGTGGCGGCGGGTTCGAACGGCATTTCGTCCGAACGTTCGCTGGCCGGATTGTGCCGCGAACTGCGCCGGCAGGTGCGCAAAGCGACCGGGTTGTCGATCGCGCAGGGGTTGGGCAGCACGCGCACGGTGGCGCGGTTGGCTACGACCAAGGCCAAACCCGGCGGCATCTGCGAGGTGCCACAGGGGCACGAACGCGATTTCCTCGCCGACTTTCCCATCGAACATGTGCCGGGCATTGGCCCTAAGAGTCAGCAGTTGCTGCACAAAGTCGGCATCGAATCGGTGCGCCAGTTGTGGACCGTCGATCGCGAACTGTTGCGGCAGAGCTTTGGCACACGCGGCGATGACATTTGGCTGCGGTGCCGTGGCCTTGATGACACGCCGGTCAAAGAGACGCCGGCGCTGCGCAGCATCTCACGCGAAACGTCGTTCGAACCGCGTGACGATGCCGGTTCGCAGCAGCGCTTGTTCTTGCGCGGCATGCTTGCCTATCTGTTGGATCGCGCCACGACCGAGTTGCGGCAGCAGCGAATGTTGACGCGCACGGTGCAGGTGAAACTGCGCCACGTGGATGGTGTCAGCGGTGAGCGTTCGCGTTCGATCCGCGAAGCGACGGACCGCACCGACATCTGTATGGACATCGCGGGCTCGCTGCTCGACGAGTTGTTGTCGCGGCGGGTGATGGTTCGCTTGGTTGGCGTGACTTTGACGTCGTTGCAACCGCAAGGCGTGAAGCAAGGACAGTTGTTTGCCGAACAGGACACTGCGCGCAAGAAACTGTTCGAGGCGGTCGACGCCGTGCGCAAGCGACATGGCTTTGGCGCGTTGGTGATGGGGGCGTCGAGCGAGTTGTTGGGGCAGTTGCCGCACGGACCGAATGGCTTTCGGCTGCGCACACCTTCTTTAACGAAGTAATCGTAGGTGTGTTGGTGCCAAGCGTTGGTGCCAAGC
>CALCZA010000172.1 GCA_937906475.1 uncultured bacterium | reverse complement strand
ACCAACGCAACGCAGCTCGCAGGTGCGCAATCTTCTTATTGATGCCGGTGCGCGTCAGCTTCGGTTGACCCTCGAGATAGTCACGATGCTGAAGCAACAGCGCCTCGGTGAACTTGGGCAGCAGCACGTCACCGAACTGCTCGCAGAACTCTCGAATGGCAACACGCAAGATTCCGCGCTGACTGGTCGGCTTACCGTTCTTCCGGTAGCGCCCGGTCTTGTCGAGATAGGCTTCATACTTCGCGAACACCTCAGCCATAGCGATGACCTGCACCACGACTGGGGTCTCAACCAACGGCTTGCGCCCGTTATCGAGCCATCGGTTGAGCAGGTCCGTGTATCGCCGCTGGGCTCCAACACTGCCATGTGCCCCGAGGTAAAAAACTCGCCCGTTGAGCTTCACGCGGGCTTGCCCGCTGGAATGCCTGCCCATCTTCGGGATGCGCTGACGCTTTCGCTTTCTGACTGTCATCTATCGGTCCGTGCGTTTGGGGTGACACCAACCGAAAGTGACAGTGAACTGTCACGAATCGACTAGTGGGGTCCGCACGGCCCGAAGGCCGGTTCACTGCAAGTGCAGCGCTCGGTGGAGTTTGAAGTGGTGGGCGATGACGGGCTCGAACCGCCGACATCCTCCTTGTAAAGGAGGCGCTCTACCAACTGAGCTAATCGCCCTCTCAGGGGCGAGAAGTCTAGCGATTGACGCCGCTGCGTCTAGCCATCCGTTTTGGGCGGAGCGAGCTTTGGCACCACAAAGCCGTCGAGCGGCGTCCGAGTGAAGTCCGTGACCGGGTCGATGGGCTCGACCCAGGCGCGGCGGAAGGTCCAGTCGAGCAAGTCCGCAGGCAGGCCGATGATGGCGTGGCCGACTGCCGCCATGCTAACGGCTGGAGCGAGGATTAGTTCGTCAGCGGAATGATCGCCAAGGCCCTCGTCGGCCCAAAGGCTCAGCGGGTAGGTAATCGGCAAGGTCGCGATCGACGCGACACCGCCGATGATGCCGCCAGCCCAACCACCGACGCCGGCGAACGCGCGCACCCAACCGGGGCGGCCGAACTCAGGCGGAGGTGATTGATCCCCGAGCATCTCGATCGTGTTAGGGATCGTGCACGAGGTGCACATCAGAATCGGCAACACGGACCATCGGGATAGCCGTCGTATCATGCGCGCATGCTAGCAGCAGGCGGGCCCGCATACGTCAGTTCTTGTTGTGGACTTGCCTGACGAAGCCAACAGGGCCAGGTAAGCCCGATCAACAGTTACTTGCCGGCCTTGCTGCGCCGATGCTCGTCGAGACGCACTGCATCCTTTGCCGCGTCGTTCTTCTGGTCGAGCGCACGCCGCAACGCTTTCTTGGCGCCCATGCGCTGGCAGGCACGACGTAGCTGTTCGGCGACGATGGGGTCACCGTGCTGCTCGCCATCAACGACCTTCTCAGCGTGATCGATAACGAAGCCGGCCGATTCGAGGTCACCTTTGACGACCCATGCTTTGGCCAAATAGTCGGCAGCGTCGATGGCCTGGCGAGGCGATGGCGCACTCTCGAGCGCACCTTGAAACCGTTCGATGGCCTGGTCGAGTTTGCCATCGGCAAGCAGGATGCGTGCTATCCACAGACGAGCGCTTTGCGCGCGACCCGTGCGTGGATCAACGGCCTCAGCCATTGCATACGTCTTCATCGCAACCTCCCTACGCAACTGGCGCCGCTGCATGTCCCCAGCTGCAAGTAAGGCGCGCTGGCCATAGCGAACGGCATGCGACTTCGCAGCGAACAGATAGTCCTTCTCAGCAAGCGGCGCGCTGCCGTGACGACGCCAAAGCTCCGCCGCACACCAAGCAGCCTGCGCCGCGACTTGCGGCTCAAGCTCGAACTTCGTGACCAAACGATCGAACGCCAACGCCGCTAGCTCCAACTTGCGACTGCGCGCCGGACCAGTCACCTTGCGACTGCCCTCCTCGAGTTGGCGCGCCTCGCCGAACGCGGCCTTGGCCTCGGCACTGAGTTTGGGCGCCATCGACTTCGGAACGCCCTGCTGCAGAACGCCCTGCATCGCGGGCTTCTGGCCGACTGGCATCCCGGGCTTCTGCAAGGCTTCCCGAACCGGACCCTGCGCCAACGCACTACCCAACAACAACGATCCCAACATCACGACTCGCAACATCATCATTTCTTCTCCAACTCAGATTCTTCAAGGTTGCCCGACACCCGGACAAGGTCCTCAAACACAGTTCGCACGCGTCTCCGCGCGCGGGAAATACGGGTCTTGACACAGTCTTCGGAACGCCCGAAACGACTGGCAAGCTCCGCACAACAAAAGCCTTCGTGGAAGCCGAGCAGCAACTGCCGGTCGAGCGCGGGCAAGCCTTGCATCACGCGCTGCAAGCGACCTTTGGCCCAAACCAACGGCACTGGCTTGCCAGCAATCGATAAACTCGAATCGACAGCCACCGGTGCGGGTGGATGCATCGCAGCGGGTTCGCTGAAGTCGATGAGCTTGGTGCGCCGTCGCTTCTTGGACGCTCGCACCGATCGTGAACGTTGCCGCTTGACGATCGTGTGCACGGCCGCACCCAAACGTGCCGTGTCGTTAAGGTTGTCGGCCCACTCCCAAACGAGAACGCACGCGTCCTGCACGATGTCGTCGCGCTCTTCGTACGTTTCGCGGTCCTTAAAACAGCGCAGTGTCCGCCGTGCCTGACGGGTCACCCACTCCCAAGTCTCTATGCCTTCCATCCAGGGGATGTGGAAGCCGGACCGTGGGAACGGGCCAGAAAACTCGGGCCGGCGCGAATTGCATCGATTGGCTACGGCGCAAGCAACGCGCCGGCATCAGCGGTTGGCGCTCTACGCGCTGTGCGTTTGCGCTGCTTGGCGCGCCGCATCAAGCACGTCTTCGCGCGCTTCTTGCCCGACCAATTCGGCGATGCGTTGCATAACTAGGCGCGTCGCCTCGCGCAGTCGCGTCTTGCGATCGCTGCCCAACGCCGCGATCTCTTCAGGCAGGATCGGCTTGCCATAGCGAATGGTGATCCGCCGGAAGCGAAAGCCACCGGATGCTGGCATCACGTCGCTGGACCCGACTATGCCGACGGGCACGATCGGCAACCCCTCATTGAGCACCAGCGAAACTGCGCCGGGACTGCCGAGCATCAACTTGCCATCGCGACTAATCCCGCCCTCGGGGAAGATGCATACGACACGCTCCTGCTTAAGCACCTTGCGAGCGGCGCGCAGAGCTTCGCGATTGCCGCCGCGAGCGCTCAGCGGGATCGAACGGTTCCAGCGATAGAACCAACCCGAGGAAGCCGATCGCCAGACAGTCTCCGTCATCATGTAGATGACGCGACGACGCAGCGACGCACCGAGAATCAGCGGATCCAAGAACGACGAGTGATTCGCCGCCAGCACATAGCCACCGGAGGCGGGCGGACGGCCGTCTACTCGAAGGCGGAAGAGCAGCCTCAACAAGCTGCCCACTACCATGTGGAACAGCCGGAAGCTGGCGTTGTCCAAGGCGCCGGGGGACGCCGACAGGCGACCATAATCGATGGCCGACCCGGAAGCCCCTCCCGCAGATACGGCGGCGGGGACGTTTGCCGATTCAGGAACCGGCAATTGCTTAGCGCTTGAGCTGCTTAGCCCAATCAGAGTTCGGGAAATCGGCCATCAACATGCGGCGACAGCGGCCCATGATGTAGAGGCTTTCCGGGCCACCCCACTTCCGCGCTGCACCGATGCTGGAGTAGAGCGCTTCCGCGTGCAGGCTCGCCCATGCGTCGCGAGTCTCAAGGCCAACGCGTAAGAACATCAACAAGCCTTTCTTGGCTTGCTCCTTATCTGCGCCGGCAGTCAGCAAGTAACCGAGGCCCAAGTAGGCGCCGGCGCGCGAGCTGTCGTCGACGCCTTCCTTCTTGACGATCGTGTCGTAAATGCGCTTCGCCTCGTCGCCCTTCTTGTCGCGGCGCAGGCTGTGAGCGAGTTCGATGTTCGCGCGGTTCGCCACCACGGCGTTGCTTGAGCGAGCCTGAGTGACAACGTTACGCAGCTTGGCTTGGTATTCGGCCGGCGAAGCTTGTGACGCCAGCACTTGGAAGAACGAAGCTTCTACCGAAAAACCGCCCGGCCAGGCTCCGCCGATCGCGTCGGACTCGTACTTCTTCGCAACCTTGAGGGCGTTGCCCAGGCCCTTCGCGCCGGTGCCGAGGTAGTACTCGAACTTGAGGCGGTAGACATCCGGGATGGCGCCGCCTTCGGGGAACTCCTTCTGCAATTCATTGAGAGCACTGACCGCGTTCGCCGGCGAGCCTTGATCGAAGAAGCGCTCCGCGCAACCAACAAAGCCGAGCTGTGACATGACCTTGTTCTTGGCGGCAAGTTGCTCGCGCGACAAGGTCAGCATCAGGTCCGCATCATCCAGACCACGTGCGTAGACCTTGTCGAAGTTCGCGAGCTTGATCTTCGCAACTTGATCGCTGTCAACCGACTCGGTGCTACCCGAACGCTTGTAGCGCAGGCTGCGAACCGTGAACTCGATGACCTTGGCATCCTCGATAACGGTCCCGCCGAGGAGGGTGATTTTATCGGTCTGGGCAGTGGCCGAGGTGGCGGCCACAAGAGCAATCAAACTGGCAGCGAGGATCTTGGACGTCATGGGTTCGCGTTGGGGTGCGAGTATAGAGGGGGCGAAACATTCTGCCGACGCAGGCCGACGGAGACAACGGCCCTGGGCACTCCGAGGTTCGATGGCGGAGAAAATACGGCCCTCAGGGCTCTTTTTGGCCCGGGGCATGTGGGTTGGCGGCCGGTCGGCTCGGATTTCTGACTCCGGGGCGGGGTGAAAACATGGCCTTTGAGCTTCGCCCCGCACAGTCAAACCACTCCACCGAACGGGCATCCTCAGTCGGCAGGTAGGTCGCGGACGCCTTCGTTACGGGCTGGATCTTGGTCGCGTTCTTGCCAACTGGATTTGAGGTCGTGGCCTAGGCGACGAACAGCGATCAGTTCGGCGACAACGCTAACGGCGATCTCTTCGTGGGTGCGGCCGCCGAGGTAGACGCCCATCGGGGTGCGCACGCTATCGAGGAAGTCGTCGCCGACGCCAGCCTCACGCAGTTGCTTCCACAACAAGGCTTGCTTGGTCTTGCTGCCAATCATGCCGAGGAACTTCAGTTGCTCGCCGGCAGCGAAGCGCTTGGCAAACGCTTCGAGCACGATGCCGTCCTCTTTATGGCCCCGGGTGACGGCGATCGCATAGCTGTTTTGCTGGATCGGCATCTGCGCGACCGCCTCGGGGAACGGCGCGGTGATCGTGCCGTGAGCCTCTGGGAAGCGGTCGCCGTTCGCGTAGGCCTCGCGGTCGTCAACAATCGTGACGCGAAATCCAGCGAGCGATGCGATCTGGCCGAGCGCCTTACTGACATGGCCGCCGCCGAACATCCAAAGAACAGGTGTCGTTATTGGTTCCACAAAAATGGTTACCTCCCCGCCACACATCAGACCTGAGTCCGGCGAGTCCTTCTCGGTCAGTCGAAACTTCAGCGATTGCGACTTCTCATCGGCGAGCACTTGCAGCGCCGAGTCGTAGACCTCGGCTTCGAGACAACCGCCGCCGACCGTTCCGAGGAACGTGCCGTCAGCGAGCACCAACAAGCGCATCGTGGCGCGACCGGGAGTCGAACCACGGGTGCCAACGATGGTCGCCAGCGCCGCGGGGGTGCCAGCGGCGCGCAGGCGCACGATCTCTTCGAAGATGTCGGGTTGAGCAGCCACAGGACGAAACACAGTAGGGCCGGCGAGGCCTCAGGCAAAGTGCGCGCGCACGTCCGCGTCACTCATCCGCAGCAGCGCGCGGCGCCCCGCGGCGGTGGCCTTGGTCTTGACAACCAAATAGCTGTCGCGATTCGAACAACCGGAACAGCGGCCGTAGCGCACTTGCTCAAGCACGGCGCGCTCCCCGCAAGAACCGCACATGCGCAGATAGAGGAAGCGCGATCGGCGAGTGCGACGCTTGCGAACATCGTCCACGGGCATCTTATGGGTCACGTCCGGCTCCCGGCCCGCGATACGCATCAGAGAACGCCAATGCCTACCGTGCGCCGGAATATTGGCCCCAAACATCCGGAATGCAGCGACGTGGGCGGCCTCGTGCGTCAACACGACGTCGACCTGATCGAGGGACTTGGCCAGCAGTGACGGGTTGAGTTCGATGCGGCCGCTCTTCACGAATGCGCGGCCAGCCGTCGTCGACAGGCGACCGTTCCAAGAGACAACGATTTCGGTGTCGATCACGCGCCACTGCGTGAACAGTTCGGCAGCGCGAAGTTCGAGTTGCTCTGGAGTTGGTAAGCCGACGTGATCCGCCACGCTGGCAGCGTAGCAGGCAGTGCAGGTAATCTGCTAGCGAGCATGCTCGGCAGGCCTTACTCGGCAGCGTCGTCGCGGCTCGTATTTCTAGATTTGAAAGCCGCCAGTTCGCGCATAGCAATCGGCAACGAGAAGATCGCCAATCCGCCTACCGCAAAAAAGAGTCCATTTTCAGCATCGGGATCGTCGGACAGCCACAACAGCAAGCTGACGCCGAGGCTGCCTATAAACACCAGCCATCCGAAGCCAAACGTGCAGCGCTGCCAAAATCCAGGGTCCTTAAGAAAGCGCAACCGGCCCTCATTGTGCTCTTTGGCCAACACCGACAGAATTTGACTGCGCGTTTGGGCATCAAGCTGCTGGTTCTTGAGCGACTCACCGAGCAATTCGAGCCGATGCCTCGCGCGAGCATCACGACGAATCAACCACGGCACAACAATGGCGATGATGATTCCAAGCGCGGCGATCACTAACCCGATCGTGGCAAACTCATCAAAGGTCACGGGAAAACTCGTTACCTGATAATCATCAACCGTGTGCTGTGAGGAGATCATGACTTACGGCTGGGCGCGGCGGATTTCGAGTTCGCGCAGGGCGAAAGGATAGGTGACCAAACCGAATGAGGCGATCGTCGTGATGATGCCGCCCGCATACGCGTCGCTGCTGTTCGTCATCTCGCCGAAGACCCAGATGCCGATACCGGTGAATAGGCCAACCCATCCAACCGCCAGCACAGCGGCCATCAGACGCTGCACGCCAGCGCCTTGGCGAGGCTTGCGACCCCCGGTCAACTGATAGGTCAGCGTCTCGATCATGGCGCGATCCACGGCTGGGTTCTTGAGGGCCTCTTCCAACAACTTCACGCGTTGGTTGGCGGCCTCAATGCGCGCGTCCATCCAGGCCTTCACGATGGCGAAGATGAAGATCGTGATCAGAACTGGAACGACGAAATAGGCGATCTCTGACATTGGGCCTGCTGCAGGTGGTCGGACCGGGCTTACGCCCTGGCCTCAATCTATTCCGAATCGCGTGCCCTATTCCAAATCGCGGGCAGCTAGGCCGGGCCCGCCCGGTGCCGGCGACGCCATCGTCTGTAGGCCCAGCGTCTCCAAGAACGCGTTGGCATCGCCATCCCAGGCCCAATCGGCGGTGCCGATCGAGCACCGGTCGTTGCGACGCCAGATGAACGGGAAGCCGTGCGCGACCGCCGCCTCGTGGTCGGGTTCGCGGTCGCCAACCATCACAACCTTTTTTGCCCCAGCAGCTTCCTGCGCTCGGGCCAACATATCGGTCTTGCACTCTACGCCCTCGCTATCGAGACAGAACTGCCAGTCCGACAGGTCGCGTAAACCCTGACCTTCCATCATCGCGCCCATGTATTCGCTGCGGCAGTTACTCGCGAGCGCGACCTTCACGCCGATCGACCGAAGGTGCGGCAGCATCTGACGAATGCCCGCAAACAGGTAGTCAACGCCACGACTGATTTCTTTGATCTCCATCGGCAGCACGACCGAGCGCAGATCGTTCCACTTATCCTTGTGGCCTTCGGGCAAGAACGGTGCCCAGACACCGGCGTCCTTCATGCCGACTACGGCCTCGGCCTCGCGCACACTCGGCATTTCGATCTCGAGTCCTTGCTGCTCGGCGTAGCGTGCAACGCCGGCGCGGATGATCGGGGCCCACCACGCGAACGTGTCGTGCAACGTGCCATCGACGTCAAAGATAACCAGGTCGGGCGGACAGTGATTGACGAGCAAACTCATGAATGTCTTGGCGGTTACGTGCCCGCTTGGCGGACGCCCATGATCTGCAACTGCCGCAGCAGGTACTCACGGCCATCACTGATGTTCTTGGCGGCTACGCCATCTTGAACGCTGGCGTCGAAGCCGAGCGTCACGACGTAGCGACTCAGTTCGCCGCGAGTCATCGCGCGCGTCGTCTGACGCAGTTCGAGCACGAACGCTTCGAGTGGAATGCGACGGTCACCCGTTCGGACAAAGCCATCGCCGAGAAGTTCGCACGATGCCAATCCAGCGCTGCTGTCGAAGGCCGTACTGATAGGCATGTCCGTCGCGCAACTCGACAACACGAGGCATACGAGCGTCGCCGAAAAAGCCATCGTCGGGAAAACCTTCATCGCGCCGCAATGCCTTGCACTTCAATCAGTGCGTCGGGGTCAAACAACGACACGACCTGGAACATCGCCATGCCGGGGTAGTGCTTGCCACAGTGCTTACGCCAAATCGCGCCGAACTGCTTGCGCGCCTGCGAGTAATCGTCGCGACTCGTGACGTAGAAGTTCAACTGCACGACATCAGCGAACTCCATCTCAGCCTCGCGCAAGATGCTTGAGATGTTCGCCATCGCCTGATCAAGCTGGCCAGCGAGGTCCCCCTTGTGCATCACCGCGCCCGCCTTGTTGTAGCCACATTGGCCAGCGAGGTAGAGCGTGCGCTGCGACTCGTTCTCGACGAGCCAAGCATGGGCGAAGCCAACGGGGGCGGACAGGTCGCCAGGATTGATCGCGCGTTTGGTCATGAGTCTTGAAGCAACGAAGCTAGGGCAGTTCGCGCAGGATCGCACGCACCGGACTCGAATCACACCCGACGATTCGCAGTGGCAGAGCGATCAGTTCGTAATCACCTGCGGGCACGCCGGTCAGATCGAGGTTCTCAAGGATGGCAATGCCGCCGGCATAGAGCGCTTGATGGCCGTCAAGCTCCTTGTTGGTCGAGTGATCCATGCTCGGCGTATCGATGCCGACCAACTGTATCCCGGCGGCCGCGAGGACCTTGGCCGCGGGCCCACCCAGCGACGCAAACTCGGGATTGAACGTGCGATGATCGTGTTCCGCATTGGTCCGCAACAGCACACGTTCGGCGCCTGCGAGTAATTCCGGTGTCAATGCATCGGCTGGGATCAACGGCGGCGAACCAACGCTTAACACGTCGATCACGCGGCACCGCCCCAGATACTTACCGATGTCAACCGACGCCATGTCACCGCCATCGGTGTCGTAGTGCAGCGGCGCATCAGTGTGCGTGCCAACATGCACCGACATGCGAATCGTGCTGACGTTGCACGACGCGCCGTCCGCAATACGCATGACCCACTCTTGCGAAAACGCGTTATCGCCAGGGAACGTCGCCGTGCCCGGTTCGATGCGTTCACTGATATCCCAGATGCGCAAACTCATCCCGGCTTGCGCTCCGCCTGCAGGAACCGCTTATGGTCACCGTTGTCGAGGATGTCGCGCATGGCTTGTAGCGCCGCACGGACTTCGTCCTCAGTGTTGTAGAAGTGCGGCGCGACTCGCAGTCCGGCATCCGGGCGGAAGTCGACCACAATCTCACGCTCGGACAATGCCTGGCACACCGCGTAGCCATCGGGCACGTCGAGTGCCACGTGGCCCCCGCGACGCGCAGCATCGAGCGGCGACTTCAAAGCGAACCCGTGGCGCTGCGCTTCTGCGACCAAGAGCGTCGACAACTTCTGACTGCGCGCGCGAACGTTCGTCATGCCCGCTTCGGCAATCGTTGAGATGCCTTCCTTACCGGCATACAGCGCCGGCACGTTCGGCGTGCCCGTTGCAAATCGGCCACCATCGTCGCGGTAATCTTGGCCTTCTGGCGAGAACAAGAACGGCTGCTTGTGCGCCGCCCAACCGGTAAACGCCGGCGTCAACTTCTTGGCTTCGTCGGGATCGACATACAGGAAGCAGTTACCCGGACCACCGCACAGCCACTTCAGCGCGCCGCCAACAACCGCGTGCACGCCCCACTTCGCCGCTTCGAGCGGCAACGTGCCGACCGAGTGGAACGTATCCAAGATGACGAAGGCGCCAACCTGCCGCGCCTTCTTGATGATCGGCTCGATATCAACAATGGCCGAACTCCGGAACATCACATGGTCGATCGCCACCAACAACGTGGTGTCGTCGATATGCGACGCGAACTCTTCGCCATCCGTTGAAAAGCCATCGGCAGCCGCTGGCACCCGCGTCAGCTTGGCTCCATGCGCGGCGCGTGCTTCGTAGATGTATTGGTCGCTGGGAAAGTTGCGGTCCGCGTAGACGATACCGTTGCGCGGCCCATCAAATCGGAAGCACGACAGGATCATCTCCAGCGCCACCGCAATGTTCTGGTGCATCGATACGGTGCCGTTCGCGACTCCCAAAATGCCGGCGACTTGGTCAGCAACCTGCTCTTGCAGCACCCACCAACCATCACCCCAAGCCCGCACGCCGCGCGTATCCCATTCATCGAGATACTGCTGCAAGTTGTCGCGGGTTGCCCCCGGCATCGCGCCGAGCGAGTTGTTGATCAGGTAGTTGCTGCGCTTGGTGATCGGGAAGCGATCGCGAAACGAGAGCAGGGAATCGGAGTCAATCAGGTCAGCCACGGGGTAGCAGTTCTAGCTGGCGGCGGGGCTTTCCGCTGCACGCTTTGCCTGAGAACCACGAGCGCATGCGCGAGATCGATGAAAAGGGCACCGTCACCCACGCCATGCCGATGAAGTCGTCAGCGCAACTGCCTGGCAATCGTGACGGCGATCTTCGAGTGGACTGGCCCCGCGCCGGAGTGATCGCGCCGGAGTGATCGCCAACGAGCGCACCAGCTAGGCGGCGCGAATCTCGAGGCGCACTGCCTGCACCAACTGCGGATCGGCACCAAGCTTCTCAGCTTCATCAATGTGCTTCTCGGCGACTTCGGGACAACCATCGAGAGCCGTCGCCTGTGCGAGATGCAGCAACGTCGACGTGTCCTTCGGCGACAACTCATGCGCCTTCTTCAAGTGCACACTGCCACCCTGCACGTCACCGCTTTGCAGCAACACGATGCCGAGACGATTGTGCGCTTCAGCACAGCCTTCGTGGCAACGAACAGCGCGACGTAGCAGACGTTCCGCACGCTTCACGTTGCCGAGTTTGTGCTGCACGATGCCGAACATCAGCCACGCTTCGGCCACCGGACCAACTCGGCGAACGAGCGCACGAACGGCACCGAGTGCGGCGCCGAGGTCGCCAGCAGAGATCGCTTTCTCAACGAGGTGCGTGCCGTGCCAGAGACCTGGCACCAGGGACAAGCGCAGCAGTCGATTGGCCTGAACGTGTAAGTGTTCGGACAAACCGAGTTCGAGTGCACGACGCAAGGCAACGCCAGCGCGCTCGGTGTCGTCGAGCAACAAGCACGCTCGTCCGAGTTCGTAATGGAGGATCGCTTGATCAGGCGCCTTCTCGATCGCCGATTCGACCACCGTGCGGGCGATGGCCGGCTGATCTTCCTCGAGCAAGAACGACACAACTAGGCGCGCCACTGGCACTGCCAAATCGTTGTGCCCAAGCAGTTCATCCACGAGTTCCTGGCGACGACTGAGGTCCCCGGCCCGGTCATAGCTCGCAGCGAGTTGCGCGACCATGTTGGCCGTCACGCTATTGGCGGCGCGGGCCGCAGCGACAACCGCGGCGACACCTTCATCATCGCCAACCTTGAACGCCATCGACGCAGCGCGTTCGACCAGATCACCATTCGTGGCCGCCCGCAGCGCCGCACGAACAACTAGGTTGGCCGCAGCGCGTTCTTCGCCGGCGGCATACATCAAACCGCCCAAACGATCGATCTTGGCTGACTCGCACAGCAGCGGTGCGAGTCGCTCGGCTACTTCGACAACGCCTTCGCGGAACTGACCACGACGCAATAGCAAGGCAAGGAAATCGAGCACCAACTGCTGTGAGTCGGCATCCGCACCGCCGTACTCCACACACTGGCGGGCCGCTCGCAGCGGATCGCCGGTGGTCTCCGGCAAGTTCGCCTCGCGACGCAAGAACTCGTCCTTCAAGACGAGGTACCAGCCGAGCGCTGCACCTTCCAGCTTTAGGTCGTTGGTGGCCGTGCCGGTCCAGCCCAACAAACTAACCAGCTCAAACGTCAACCGTGGCAAGACGGTGAATGGATCTAACGGATCCAACGGCACCTCAATCGACAGCAGCAACTCACTCGTCTTGCCATCGACGACGCGCCAAACCAACCGGTCTTGATGCATCAGTCCATCGACCAACAAATCGACGTCGCCTTGCTTGTGCAACGCGACCAACGACTTCGGCTCGAGCAACTCACGCAGACGCAGGAACCCGCGCTTACCGTCGACCGGTCCAAGGAACGGGAAGAACCGCAAGCCACGGTCTGCTTCGCCGTTCAGGTTGGCAACCAGCGCTCTTGGGATCTGCCGTGACAACACATCGAACGGGGCAGCCCCGACGACTGGAGTCAGGCCATCAGCAATGGCAAAGGCAAACACGACAGCGGTGGACATTCCCCGTCGTTATCGAGCAACTGACGGCACTAGCTTGTCCATGGCCGGCGAGGGCCATGCCACGGCGAGTTGGCGAACGGGTTAGCGGACCTTATTCGCAGTGCCACCATTCGCAGTCGTGCTGCTGCCAGCCGGCACCACGCCCTTGCTGGGATCCGGACTCTTCTTTGCCGACAATTTTTTCGGCCGCATCGTCGTCGGCGGCAAGATCTCAAACTCCTCCGCCTCACCACCATCGTCATCGGCAAGCACGACAGATACGGCATCGAGCCTGGCACCAGCGCGCAAGGCACCAAGCCAAACCTCCAGCCCCGCCGATTTCGCGATCCGCTGCTTGTCCAAACCCGCCAGCACACGCGCACGAACGGTCAAGTGAACCTTCTCCTGGTCGCGCTCTGTCCCGATTCTCACCGGTCCAAGGAGCTTGGCGCCGAGCCTGGATTCGACGGTCGCGCAGTAGGGTGAACGATCGCGATCGCTCTGTACCTCGACGAGATGCTTCATCCCAAGGCTCATCAGAATGGCCCCAATGAGGCCGATGACGAGGATAGTTAGGCCGGACTTTGACACGGTCTGGATCTCATCGGCAATCGGCCAGAAGCACCTGAGCCACACACAACATGCAAGAAACCCGAGCCAGGGCATTGCCTTGCGGAAGCCAGGGGGTAAGCATCGCTCGTCCCCGGGGCCGACTGCCCCTAATCATCAAGCACTGACAGCCATGGGCAAGATCGTCAAATGCCGCGAGTGCGGCAAGTCCTACCGCGACCTCGAAGAATTGGAGGATCTGCGGGATAACGACAGCACCTGCCTCGTGTGCAATGGCACCATCAAGGTAGCCGACTGGGACCGCGTTCTCGCGTCCTACGAAGACGACGACGGCGAAGTCGACGACGACGATTGGGACGACGGCGAGAACGACGATGACGATGACGATGACGACATGGACGATGATGACATGGACGACATCAGCGACGACGACTTCGATGATGATGATGACGACGACGACGACGGCGACAAAGAGCAGTAGGGGACGATCTGGAACTGGGCCTTCTGGAAGCCCGCTCGCCTAAGCCTGGGCCATCGGCACGCTGATTAGCCCGCCCAGACGCTGACGCCTCCTGGGCACAGGCTAGAGTCCCCCCCACGGGAATCCCGCCCACCGAGAATCCTGATGGAGCGCAAGCGCCGCCAACTTGGCAGGCCCGCCGCCCGTCAAGACCGCCATTTTGACACAACGGCTTCTAGATGGGGAACGGTGAGATAGATCTAAGTGCATTCTGAAAAAGTCACTATGTCATTCGTGAGAGTTCGGCACATCGCTTGCTTTGACCGGGTGACGCATTCTGTCAGACGTCCGATCCCAAATGGCTCAGAGCTTCCGCATCCTCCTGGTTGAAGACGACGACTCCTTGCGAGCGTGTCTGGGCGAGTTTCTCGCCAGCCAAGGCTGGGGCGTCGCCTCGACTGCCTTCGCAACCGAAGCGCTGACCCTGATGGGCCGGCAACGCTTCGACTTTGGGTTGCTCGACTTCCACCTGCCCGAGACGACCGGCCCCGAACTGCTCCAGCAATTGGGCGCCGTTCGACCGCTGCCGTCGATCCTGATGTCCGGCCTAGCCAACCCCGCCGAAGTCGCCGCCGCCCAACGAGCCGGTTTCTTCACGTTCT
Source organism: uncultured bacterium (assembly GCA_937906475.1). GTDB lineage: Bacteria > Planctomycetota > UBA1135 > UBA1135 > UBA2386. Next base: position 15,563 of record CALCZA010000172.1, on the reverse strand, counting down.
TGCGCAAGCCGCTCGATCTCAACCGCCTGCGACAGTCGCTGGAGATGCTGATCCAACAGCACTTTGGCGGGCCGCTGGCGACGTTCGATCACCCCGAACACCCGAGCCAGGGCTACCGCCCGCGCCCGCGCCAACACCCTCACCACCCAAAGGCACCGCCTCCCCAGTAGGTCCAAGAACCTGCTGCCCCCCGGCGCCTCTACCGTCCTCCCTAATTTCCGACTGAACCCCCACGAAGAACTGAAATGGCCAAGACCAAGACCTCGAAGTCGACTGTGACTCCCCTCGGCGACCGCGTGCTCGTGAAGCGCCTTGCTGCAGACGACAAGACTGCCGGCGGCATCATCCTCCCCGACACCGCCAAGGAGAAGCCGAAGGAAGGCATCGTCATGTCGGTCGGCCTCGGCAAGATCGGCGACAACGGTGAGCGTCACGGCATGTCGGTCAAGAAGAAGGACCGCGTCCTGTTCTCGTCCTACGCCGGCTCGGAAATCAAGGTGGACGGCGAAGAGATGCTGATCCTCGCCGAAGACGAGATCCTCGCGATCATCGACTAAGCCGCGTTCCAGTTCTCCAGACACTCAACACACAACTAGAGCAATTTTATGGCAGTCAAGAAGATCGCATACGACCAAGAAGCCCGCGAACGCATGCGCGACGGCGTCAAGAAGCTGGCCCGCGCAGTGAAGGTCACCCTCGGCCCGCGTGGCCGCAATGTCATCATCGAGAAGTCGTTCGGCAGCCCGACGGTCACCAAGGACGGCGTCACCGTCGCGAAGGAGATCGAACTCGAAGGCAAGTGGGAAAACCTCGGCGCGCAACTCGTCAAGGAAGTCGCATCGAAGACGTCCGACGTCGCCGGTGACGGCACCACGACCGCGACCGTTCTCGCCGAAGCCATCTTCGAAGAAGGCATCAAGAACGTCACCGCCGGCGCCAACCCGGTCGCGCTGAAGCGTGGCATCGAGCAGGCCGTCGCGAAGGTCGTTTCTCACATCCAGAAGATCAAGATCGACGTCAAGGGCAAGAAAGAGATCGCCCAGGTTGGCTGCATCGCCGCCAACAACGACGAAGAGATCGGCAACATCCTCGCCGACGCCATGGAGCGTGTTGGCAAGGATGGCGTGATCACGGTCGAAGAAGGCAAGAGCCTTCAGACCGAGGTTAACTGGGTCGAAGGCATGCAGTTCGACAAGGGCTACCTGTCGCCGCACTTCGTCACCAACCAAGACAAGATGGAAGCGGTTCTTGAGAACCCGTTCATCCTGATCCACGAGAAGAAGATCGGTTCGATCAAGGACATGCTGCCGCTGCTCGAGAAGATCGCGCAGAGCAACCGTCCGCTGCTGATCATCGCCGAAGACATCGACGGCGAAGCGCTGGCGACCCTGGTCGTCAACAAACTGCGCGGCGTCTTCAAGTGCTGCGCCGTTAAGGCTCCGGGCTTCGGCGACCGTCGCAAGGCCATGATGGAAGACATTGCAGTCGTCACTGGCGGCAACGCAATCTTCGAAGACCTCGGCGTCAACCTCGAAACGGTCACGACCGCCGAGCTCGGTTCGGCCAAGAAGGTCGTCATCGGCAAGGACAACTGCACCATCATTGAAGGCGGCGGCAAGAACAAGAACAGCCAAGCCCGCATGGAGCAGATCCGCGCCGAGATGAGCCGCACGACGTCGGACTACGACATCGAGAAGCTCCAAGAGCGCCTCGCGAAGATCTCAGGTGGTGTTGCGCAGATCATGGTCGGCGCGGCTACCGAAGCCGAGATGAAGGAGAAGAAGGCCCGTGTCGAAGACGCCCTGCACGCCACGCGCGCAGCCGTCGAAGAGGGCATTGTCGCTGGCGGTGGTGTTGCGCTCGTTCGCGGCGCCAAAGTCCTCGGCAACCTCAAGCTCGAAGGCGATGAGCGCATCGGCGCCGACATCGTGCGTCGCGCCCTCGAAGCCCCGATGCGTCAGATCGCGGTCAACGCCGGCGTTGACGGCTCGATCGTGATCCAGACCGTTCGCGACAACAAGGGCGACACGTTCGGCTACAACGCCCGCACCGGGAAGTACGAGGACATGATCAAGGCTGGTGTCATTGACCCGGCCAAGGTCACCGCCGCCGCGCTGCAAAACGCAGCCTCCGTCGCGACCCTCCTACTCACCACCGAAGCCCTGATCTCCTCCGTTCCGGAGAAGAAGGCGGCTGGCGGCGGTCACGACCACGGCCACGACGAAATGGGTGGCATGGGCGGTATGGGCGGCATGGGCGGTATGGGCGGCGGCATGGGCTTCTAAGCCCTGCTATTCACACCTAGCCGGTCAACCAGACCAGGTCCTTAGACCAACGATGAGGCCCGATGATGCAAAGCATCGTCGGGCCTCATCGCGTACGGGTCAGCATCGATCCAGCCTGCAGCGCAGCAAACTGACTCGGCCATATTCATCGTTGTAGCGCCTCATCGAGCGTCACTTATTCCTGATGGCCCAGTGCTCCACGTGCACCCCGGCAAACGGAGTAACGGGGAACTGATTCACCCAGACTTCGAGGAGTCACATGGCGCGCGAGCAAGTCGCAGATGTGTTCGCGGCGATTGTCGGCACGTACTCGATCTCGATTATGACGGACTTCGTCCGAGAATGTCGAGGCACATCGACTTCACGTCCGTCGCCGCAACGCGATCGCGAGCGACCGACTTGTCGCTGCACAAGAACACCGGGCCGGCATCGTCTTCATCGTAGATACGACCGTGCGAGCCCATCACTTGCGATGGGTCAGTGCCGATGACATCCATCAGGTAACGGAAGCCGAGCATCTTCTTGGCGAGGGTCTTGGCGACCTTCAACTTCGGGAAGCGGATCTTGGGATCTACAAACAACTCGGTCGGGTCATAACCCGGCTTGCGATGGATGTCGACGCAGGTTGCGAAGTCCGGGCGGCGCGCTTCCTCAAGCCAGTAGTGATAAGCGAACCAACAGCCCTGTTCGGCGACACATACCAGTTCGCCGCTGCGCTCGTGATCAATGTGCAGTTCCTTCTGCTGTTCACGGTCTAGAACGCGCGCGACACCCGGCGTCTTCTGCAGCAAACCACGAACGTGTTCGAGGTCCGACGCGTCGCGAACGTAAACGTGCGCGCACTGGTGATCGGCAACGACGAATGCACGACTTGCGCCGCAATCCATCAATTGCCCATGGCTCGTCTCTTGCACCCGGAGCAAGCCTTGCTCGTGCAGCATGCGATTCAAGAACACCGGCTTGTTAGCCTTCTCGATGCCGTATTCGGACAACACGATGACATGCATGTCGCGCTCGCGCGCCGCCTCGATCAAGCGGCCGCACTGCACATCGAGATCGCGCACCGCTTGGATGCTACGTTCGTCATCTGGCCCCCAACGCTGATGGTCGTAGTCGAGGTGCGGCAGATAAACGAACTCAAGATCCGGTTCGTGCTGCTTCATCACCGAGAGCGACGATGACGTAATCCACTTGGTACTCTTGATGCCAGCGCGCGGTCCCCAGAAGTCGAACAGTGGGAACGGGCCGAGTTCACTCTGCAACTCACGATGCAGATCTTGCGGCTCACTGTAGAGGCCCGGCCTCTTCAACCCGTCGGCGTGGTATTCGGGGCGCGGCGTGATACTCCAATCGACACTCGGCGCATACATGTTCCACCACCAAAACATCTTCGCCGTGCGCGTGCCAAACTTGGCCTTCGCGGCTTCGTATAGCTTCTCGCCGTGCACTAATTGGTTGGATTGCCGCCACAACATGACCTGCGCGAGGTCACGGAAGTACCAACCGTTCGCGACAGCGCCGTGGCCCGATGGCTGTAAGCCCGTCAAGAACGATGCCTGCGCCGTGCACGTGACCGCTGGAAACACCGTGTCGAGCGGCGCCATGAAGCCGTGGTTGCCGAGTTCACGCAAGACAGGCGCGTGGGCGAGGTCCTTCGGGCGCAAACCAACAGCGATGACAACGAGTAGCTTCACGCAGCAGAGCGTCACCGCACGGGGCGGGTTCGTCAATTCGCGACTAGCTAAGCCACAGGTTACCGCAACCGCTCGCGCCGCTTCCGTTCGCCCACGTCGGTCGTAAGCAACGCGGCGACTGGCGTGCCAAACAGGTTGCGCGGGCCACAGCCCGGGCACAGGCCACGCCAGCCCCTAGCCGGGCAGAACACGAACCCAATGGCCGTTGACCTGGCGTCAACGTCGGTCGGGCCCGGACAGAGATCGTGGTTAGCGATGCGATCTGCGCGCAAGGTGCGCGGCCTCATGGCGCGCTCATGGGGGCTCGATTCGGCGTGGCCTACCGGCTCAACGTGACGCGGTTCTTTGCCTCGGCCAGGGCGTGCTCGGAGACTTCGCCATCTGGCCAGTTCACCTGCAACGTGCCACTGGCGGCCAGCGGGAACCAAAGCACCGGTGATGATTGGGTCAAGTAGCCATCACCAGCGAGCAGTTCGCGAACGACCGGGTCTTTGCCCTCTCGCAACAGCGTCACCTTGGCACCGAACCCGTTCGGGTTTCCGGCGGGTCCTGCCAGGCGCACGACCAATCGCGGCTTCAACCGCACCGGGCGCGACACGCCGCTGTGCAGAGCGTTGTTGTTCGCGAACACGATGTAAGCATCCGACGAACGCTCATCCGTTGGATCTGCAGACGACATGTCGAGCAGCATCAAGCCGCGCGCATCCTTCGGCTGCACGATGCCACTCTCGACGGCCGGCACGGCCTCGTACGACAGTCCATCAACTCGACGCAGTAACACCCCAAGGCCACCATCGATGCGACCCGTCTCGGGCTCCGGCGACCAGAAGTTGTGAGTCATAGCGATTTCGGGCACGCCATCGCCGTCGAGGTCACGCGCCAGCACTCCGAAGCTCGCCGAAACCTGCGCAACGCGCGGCAACGCATGCATAACGAAGGCTTCGCCGCGATTTTCGAAGACCACATGTCGCAGTTCGTTGCACGTCAGGGTCAGACAATCAGCCAGTGCCGAGCCATAGATATCGCCAAGGCTGGCCCGGGCGAACGCGTCATAGGTAGAGAACTTCTCGCGCACGAACGGCATCGCACCGCCACTGCAACTGAAGCCGCGCACTGGCAAAGTGACGCCTCCGGACTGCTTCGCTTCGATGACATCCATCGTACCGTTGCCATCGAAATCGCGAGCGAACAGCTGCATCGGCTTCTTGATACTCGCCGTGTATTTCGAGTTGAGGCCGAGGTTGGTCACGACCAAGTCGAAGTCACCATCACCATCCAAGTCGGCAGACGTCACGCCATTCCAAAGCCCGTGAATACTGCCGAGCCCGAGCGCATCGGTGCGGTCTTGCAAACGCTCCCCCTTCGCATTCGCGAGCACGCGAACAGGCTGCCACTGAGCGGCGACGACTAGATCGACGAACCCGTCACCATCCAAATCGGTCCAGCAGGCGCTACTGACCATGCCAAGCTTGCGACACGCTGGCGCGACTTCGTCCGTTACATCGACGAATTTTCCGCCGTCATTGCGAAGCAATGTACTCGTTGGCGCATGCGGATAACGGCCAGGGATAACGCGGCCACCAACAAACAAGTCGACGTCGCCATCACGATCGTAGTCCGCCGCCGCGACGCAACTCGTACTCAACCTAACGTCCGGCAAGGTGCCATCCGGAGCCAGGGTGAACGCGCCATCGTCACCCATCACGTAAAGGCGATCGCGCAACAAGGAGTCATCGTCACCAACCTCCACGCCGCCACTGCCGACATATAGATCGAGATCGCCATCGGAATCAAAGTCGAAGAAGACTGCGCCCATGTCTTCAAATTCGACAGCCGCTTGCCACGGCCCCGCCAACGGCAACGCCGAGGCTCCCGATGCCGGTTCGTGAACCAACCAGCCCGTTTGTCCAGCTGCACCACCAGACCAGAAGAAGCTAGAGGAGTCGGAAACCGAGCCACTCGCAACGCCAGGACCCAACCGCGATAGCCGATGCGGCAGCAACGGTTGGCCGACGAAATCGTCAAACTCGCGCTCCTTGTGCACGCCCTTTTCGAATGCCAACGGCGGGCGCTGATCTGCCTGACCCGTCACCTCATCACCCTTGGGCTTACCAGGGATCGGCAGTCTGAGGTCTTCATGCAACGTCAGGCGCTGATTGCAGACAACGCCTTCGAACTGCTGCCGCCGGCCGCTCGGCCAGGTCACTTGCAACTTGTCGATCTGCGTCGCCGACCCAAGCCCGAAGTGCTCCACTGCTTCCCCGCCACTCATGTAGCCGCGCGTCAACGACACCTGACGAACGTGCTTGACGCCTCCAGCTTCCAGTTCGATGCGCGAACCGACACCAAAGTGGTTGCCGTCATGACCGCGCAACTCGACCAGCAGTCGATTCGTTGCCGAGGTGCGATTCTCGAACACGCTCGCATCGGCATTGAGGTTGTTCGTCACAACATCGAGATCACCATCACGGTCGAGATCGACGACCACTGCGCCGTGGGTCACGCCACTTTCGTCGAGACCCCACTCCGCGCCGATGTCTTCAAACTTAAGATCGCCAACGTTACGACGGGCAATGTTCTTCTCGTCGACGCGCGGCATGTTGCGCATGACAGCGAGAGCCGCCTGGTAGCGCCGTTCGCTCCACAACTTTGTGACGCGGTTGCCGATGTCCGGGTTGTCGGCGAATACCGGGATGCCATTGGTTGCGTAGAAGTCCTGCAGGCCGTCTTCATCGAAGTCCGCAAACCGAACTGTCCAGGTCCAATCGGTGCTCGCTAGGCCAGCCATGTGCGCCGCTTCGAGAAAGCGCTCGGTGCCGGTGTTCACATACAGCGCGTTGCGCATGTATTGCTGCGGCTGCGAGTTCATCAAGAACCAGCGATGCTGATCCATGTTGCCCATGAGCATCTTGCCCATGTAGTGCGACGTGCTCGACATGTCCGCGACGCAGAGATCGAGCATGCCATCGTTGTTGATGTCGCCAAAGTCCGTGCCCATCCCAAAGAACGCGGTGTGCGGCAGTCGCTGCTCGGTCACGTCGACGAACGTGCCATCACCCGTGTTGTGGTAAAGCTGGTCCGGCGACTGAAAGTCATTCGCTACGTAGATATCTTGGTGACCATCGTTGTCGAAATCCCACCAGACCACCGACAGACCATTGCCGGCATCCTGGAGCCCCGACTCGTCGGTCACGTCGACGAACTGCGCGTAGCCATCGTTGCGGAACAAGCGGTCCTGCTGGCCCGCCATGAAGCGGTGGCCATCGACTTCGAACGTCAACTCTTGCGCCAAGAGTTCGTCGAGCGTCTTGCGGATACGCCCCGGTAGCTTTGCTTCGGCCGCAATTTCCTTCGCGAGCGTCGGCCGGAACACGCGGTTGGTCAGTAGATACAGATCGAGGTCGCCATCGTTGTCGTAGTCCGCGAACGCCGCGCCGGTCGACGCCGCGGTTTGCCCCAGCCCAAACGCGCCAGCCTTCTCGACGAAGGTGCCATCGCCCTGATTCAGGAACAGCAAGTTCGGCGACTCGAGGTTGCAGACATACAAATCTAGATCACCATCCCCATCCACGTCCGCGAACGTCGCCGCCGTGCCCCAGGCATCGCCACCACCTAGGCCGGCGCCCGCCTTGCTGGTGACATCCTCGAACTTCAGCGGCGCGGTCTGACGGAACAGCTTGTTCTGCCCGTCCTGTGACACGAGGTAGACGTCGGGCAGGCCATTCTGGTCGTAGTCACCCACTGTCAGGCCGGCGCCCATGTAGACGTAGGCGACGGTGTTTTCCTGCTGCAGCTTGTTCTGGAACGACAACCCAGTCGCGTCAGGATCCAGCCGGGCAAAACGCTTGCCTGCCACGACCGGTCGGTTCGGCAGGGGCTCACTGAGCAATAGGCCTTCCGGCGCGACCACCACACCAGCACTACCAATTGTGCCCTTACCGGCGCTAGCCGTCCCCGGATCCTTGGAACAGCCCGCGACCAAGCAAACAACAAGGGGCAACAATCCAACGCGCGACATGGCCACGATCATCTACAGACGGGGCCGTTCGGAACAGCCCCGCGACCCTAAGGGCGACATTCCGCGTTCCTGACTTTCCAGACTCCCCAGTACGGCTTAGTGTCGTGCCCGCATGACGCCCGAGGAGACCAACGAAAAGACGCTGCCGCCACCATGGGATCGCATTTTCTCCCTCACCACCCGCTGTTTCGTGTGGGCACTGCTAATCGCAGTGCTCTACATCCTGCGGCCCTTCTTGCTGCTGGTCTTCCTGACGTTCGTGTTCGCCTATATCCAGGCACACGGCGTCGAAGGGCTCGCGCATCGCATCAAGAGCAGACCGCTGCGTGTATTCACGGTCGGCCTGGTGTTCTTGGGCACGCTGTTCGCCACCGGCTTCACGCTGTTGCCGCAGGTGCAGGAACAGGCGAAGAACTTCTGGGGCAACCGCGAGCAATACATCGCCCAGGCGGACGAGCAGGTGAACACCTTCTTGGCCGACTACCCGTCGCTCTACAAGGCACTCGCCAAGCACAAGGACACGGCGACGCTACTGACAACTTCGGATAGCGGAGACACGTCTCGTGTCACGAACTCCAATCACGTGAGCAACGCTCCTGCGCGCAAGCCCGGAGAGCAACCCGAGCCCAAGGGTGAGGGCAAGGGCAAGCCAACTGAGAACGAGCAGGGCAACGACGAAACGAACGTCAGCAAGATCGAAGACGGCACAGAACAACCGCCGCTGCCAATCGTGCGGGGCCTAGTCGACAACGTCGTCATGTCGTTCGCCGAGAACCCCCTGCAGATCAGCCAGTCGGTATTCAGCTACGCGTCGTCGTTCTTGATGTCGCTGCTGTTCTCGTTCTTGATCGTGCTCGACTTGCGCAAGATCACGCGCGGCGTGCAAGGCCTCAAGAACACCAAGATCGAATTCATCTACGACGAAGTTGCCGACAACATCGCAGGCTTTGGCCGAGTACTAGGACGCGCGCTTGAGGCGCAACTGTTCATCGCCGTCTGCAATACGATCCTGACCGCGATCGGTATCTGGGTGCTCGGACTGCCGAACATGCTGGTGCTGTCGACGATCGTGTTCTTCTGCAGCTTCATCCCGGTCGTCGGCACGTTCATTAGTTCGACACCAATCGCGCTGCTCGCACTGCAATCCGGTGGTGTGACCACGATGATGATCGCGATCGCTATCATCATCGTCGTGCACGCGCTTGAGACCTACGTGCTCAACCCGCAGATCTACGGCCACCACATGCACATGAACCCGGTGCTGGTGCTGATCGTGCTAACGATCGGCGGCAAGCTCTTTGGGATCTGGGGCCTAGTTCTCGGCATCCCAATCGTCAATTACGTGTTCCGCCACGCCATCCGGCATCCAGCCGAACGGCCTGCGGAAGCTTGACGGGTAGCTAGTAGTTCTCGCCACTGCCCTGCGAGTCTTAGAACAGGGGCGGTTCAACTTGCAGAGCTTCAATCTGATCGGTGCGCTCGCAGGCAAAGGCAGTAGCAACAACAGCGCGAACTGGGTCATTGGGTCGCTTGCCCTGGGGAATCGATGCTTACGACAGCACGCGCCAATCTCACATGGTGAGCACTGCGCTCTGCGTCGGCGCGATGCCATAGCCACCCAATCAAGCCGCCCCACACCGTCTCTTCACGGCCAGGCCGAGTTCAGATCACGCTAAGCGGATCCCGGTCCCCCTTCGCGACCCGCACTTGGAGCCCTTTGCCAAACTCCGAAGTCATCTTCTTGCCAAGCACCGCAAGGAATCCCCGCTCCGTATTTGTGTGACCTGCAAGCACGACTGCGACCCCGTCGGCAACGGCTGCGAGCACGTCATGGTGCGACATCTCACCCGTCACGTAGACGTCGGCGCCGGTGCCGCGCAGCACGCTACTACCAGCCCCGGCCGCGACAGCAATCGAACGGACCTTGGTCGACATGCCGACAGGCTTCGCGACCTGCAGGTGCTTCACGCCATACAGCTTCTTCAAGCGCTCGAGCAGCGTGCGGAATGCCAATGGCTTGGTCAGTTCCGCTACACGCCCAAACTCGCCGTCGCCACACGGGCGCAGCGACTCAGGCGCGTCGGAACCGAGCGCACCTTCAATCAACCAGTCCGCCAAGCCACCGGCCGACGCATCGAGCGCGGTGTGCGGCGAGTAGACGACAAAGCCAGCCGCGATCGCAGCAAGGATCCGGCGCTGAGTCGGGTCGCAGGAATCGAGCCGGGTCAGTGGCTTAAAGATCGGCGGGTGATACGAAACCACTAGATCCGCGCCAAAAGCCCTCGCCTCTTCGATCACCGCCTCGGTCAGGTCGATCGTCAGCATGCACTTGCTGACCACCGCCGCGGCACCGGTAGGTCGCAGAAGGACCCCCACGTTGTCCCAGTCCGCCGCGAGTTCTAGCGGGGCAATCTCATGAAGGATGTCGAGAACGTCGTCGAGAGTCGGAGCGGACATGGTCGCAGATTCCGCCAATTAGGAAGCGCCGGCGCTAATGATGGTCAAACGATCGGGATGCAAGTGCTTGTGCGCTACCTCGCGGATTTGTTCAGCGGTGACCGACTCGATCAGGTCGGGGTAGCGTTCGATGAAGTCGAAGCCGAGATCAAAGCGACGCGCGCGAATCGCATACGCCGCCAGGTTGCTGTTGCGTTCGAGTGCGAACACGAAGCTACCGGTCAGATAGTCCTTCACGTCTTGCAACTCGCTGTCACTCGGAACCGTTTCGCGAATCGTGCGGATCTCCTTGAGGAAGCCGTCTACAGCTTTTTCACGATGCTCGGCCGACGTGCCGATGTAGGCAGTGAACGTGCCAGGCTCTTCTCCGGCACTGCCCGCAATGCCAGCGGAGACCGAATAGCACAGCCCCATCTCGTCGCGCAGCTTGCGCGAACAGCGAGACGTAAAGCCGGGCCCCGTGCCGAGAATGTGATCCATGACCGACAGGCGGTAGAAGTCCGGATCGTTGCGACGCACGCCGAGGTGGCCCAAGAACACGTGCACTTGCTCGCGCGACATCGGCAGATGCACGTTGCAGCCGGATTTTTGCAGGGCGAGCTTCGGCAGCGACAAGTGGTCCGGCGATTTACCGCGGAATCCACCCCAGGTCTTCTCAAGGCGATCGAGCATGTCTTCGAGCTCGAATGGCCCGGATGCCGCGATGTAGCCATTGCCCGGACGGAACCACGTCTTGTGGAAGTTGCGCAAGTGCTTGGGTTTGATCGCCGCCACGTCCTCCGCGGTGCCCTGCGAGGGGTGACCAAGAGGATGCTTGCCGTAGATCTCCTTACGGAACCGGCGCGCGGCAACTGTGCGCGGATCGTCCGCCTCGGCTTGGATCTCGCTGATGACTTCGTTTTGCACGCGGCGCACTTCACGAGCAGGGAAGCTCGGTTCGAGCACCATCTCGCGCAGCAATGCCGTCGCCTTCTTTTGTGACGTGGCCGGGCACATGACGACGCCGCCACGGTGGTTTCCGTCCATCATCGCGCCGAGGTTCTCGGCGGCGGATGAGAGCCCGAGCGAGTCGTGCTTGGACGTGCCTTCATCCAGACACTCGCCAACCATATTGGCAACGCCTGGCCACCGCTGGTCTTCATCAGCCATGCGCACGTCAATCGACGCGACGCAGGCATACGTTTGCACCCCTGGGTTATGAACGGCAAGCAACGTCAAGCCGCTCTTCAGCTTGCGTTCGCCAATCGACAAACTAATGGTCTGCTTGCTCACGACTTCTTGCGCCCTGGGTTGCTCTTCTTGCCAGCGCGTTTCTTGGCGACTGGTTTCTTCTTGGTGACGGCCTTCTTGGCAGCAGTCTTCTTGCTAGCCTTCTTGCTAGTCTTCTTGCTGGCTGCCTTTGCGGGCTTGGCCTTGATCGGCACTTTCTTGGTCTTTCGTTTCTTAGCCGGAGCCTTGCGACTAACCGATTCTGGAACAGCCTCAGGCATACCCCAGACGACCGTCGCCTGATCAGGTTGCAGATACTTGGCCGCGATATCGCGTAGTTCGCGCCGCTGCATCGAGTCATAGGTAGGCAGCACTTCGGCAAGCGTGGAGAAACCGTTCTCGGTGCCGGCTTCGAAGCGCGCCAACTTCATCGCCATGTCGAGCGCAGTCTCGTCCTGGAACAAGAACGACGAGCGGATCTGCGTGCGAATGCGCTTGAGGTCGCGCTCGGCAACTCCTTCGCGCGTCAACGCCTCCACCTCTTCTCGGATCGCTTTCTCAACCTTGCGATGGTCAGCGCCCGGGTGCAACTCACAGAGGATGAAGAACCCGCCAGGGTCCTGACGCACTTCATTCAAGACGCTGACGTCGGTAACGGTCTGATCTTTGACAACCAAACGACGGTAGAGACGACTGTTCTTGCTGTTGCCAAGATCGTGAGCAATCAAGTCGAGCGCGTAGTCATCGCGCTCGCCCATGCGACACGTCGGGAAGCCCATGCAAAGGCGCGTCACTGAGTGCGGCGTGCGCACCGTGGCACGGCGCTCGCCCACTTGCTTTGGCTCACGAATCGGCACCTTGCGATCTTCGGCGCGGGCAATGCCACCGAACAGTTTCTTGATGCGCGCGCGGGTGCGCTTCTTGTCGATCGCACCAACCACCGTCAAACAGGCGCGATTGGGACCGTAGTTGCGCTCGTAGTAAGAACGCATCCCATCAGGGTTAAGCCGCTCCAACTCTTCCTTGTAGCCAATCACCGGATGGTGGTACGAGTGCGTCTGAAACATCAGCGCCTCACAAACCTGGTAGAGCGGCCGCCACGGCTCATCCTCACCCATCGCCAACTCTTCAAGCACGACCTTCTTCTCGCTCTCGAACTCAGTCGGGTCGAGCAGGCAACCGCGCATGCGACTCGCTTCAATCTCGAGCGCCGTCTCCCAGCGATCAGAAGCCATCGAGAAGTAGTACGCAGTGCTGTCGGGATCCGTGAAGGCGTTGTTGCTGCCGCCCATCTTGCTCGTCTGCAAGTCGATCTCACCCTTACCGAACTTGTCAGTGCCCTTGAACATCATGTGCTCAAGGAAGTGCGAGATGCCGGTCTCGCCGGTGTGTTCATCGCGCGAACCGACCTGATACCAGAGCACCGAAGCGACTACCGGTAACGAAGGACGTTCGACGAGCAACGCCCGAAAGCCATTGTCGAGCTCAACAACGTCAACGTCGGGCAACATCTGAATATCCATGTTCGTCATCGCTTGGCCGCCTTGGAGACCTTCTTGCGGGCGGCGGGCTTGCGCACTGCTGTCTTGCCGGCCGGTGTTGAACGGGCCGGTGTTGAGCGACTAGTCGCAGCCTTGCGAATCGCACGCTTGCGAGTCACCGGCTGACCAGGAGTTTCTGCAAAAGCATTGATCGGTGCCGCAGCACCACCTGCGGCCTGCTCTTCATGAGCGAGGTCACGCAACCGTGTGACTTCATCAGCCTGCAGGAAGCGCCAAGCGCCCGCCTTCAAGCCGTGAAGCGTCAAATGGCCGATACGCACGCGCTTCAAAGAAATGACCGGGTAGCCAAGCTTGGCGAAGACACGCCGAATCTCACGGTTCTTGCCCTCGCGCAACGTGACCTTCAAGAACGTGCGTTCCTTGGCCAGGCGCTCGATCTTGATCTCCATGCCGCTGGTCGGCCCCTCGGCAAGCCACACGCCACCGCGCGCCTTGGTGATATTCTTCTCGTCGATGCGGCCGCGCACCATCACCGAGTAGAGCTTGGAGATGCCGTAGCGCGGATGCGTCATTTCCTGCGCGAAGCTCCCGTCGTTAGTCACGAGCAGCAGACCTTCACTATCGAGATCGAGTCGGCCAACGGTGAAGATGCGGCCGCGAATCGTCGGCAGCAAGTCGACCACGCGCTTCTTCTTCTCGTAGGCGGCATTCGTGCAAACCACGCTTTTCGGCTTGTTGACGAGTACGTAGACGCTGCGTTCGGGCTGCAACCGGGCGCCATCGTATTGCACATCGTCATCGACCGGATCAACGCGCACGCCGAGTTCGCGCACGACCTCGCCATTGACCTGGACACGACCGCCGGCGATCAACTCATCGGCGTGGCGACGACTGCAGACGCCAGCCTGCGCCAGAAAATGATTGAGGCGAACCTTGCCGTCCTTGGTCGCGGACTCCTTGCCACCGAACACGGTGCTTGGCTTGACGACGAGGCCTTCGGCCATGCGCTTACTGCCGCGCAGCGGCGCGCGCTTGGCAGGAGCCTTACGCAACGGCGTCGACGCTGGCCGCTTGCCGGCGGCTTTGCTCGCCGGCGCTTTAGACACACGGGTCATCGCGGCCTTCTTGACTGGACCTTTCTTCGATGGGCCTTTCTTCGATGACCCTTTCTTGGCGACCACTTTGCTGGCGACCACTTTCTTGCTAGCCACCTTCTTGCTGGCGGATTTGCCAGTGCCGGTCTTCTTGGTTGCCGGGCCGGAGCGAGCAAAGCGCTGCCCCGGCTTGCGGTCTTCGTGACGTCTGGCCATTTATCCTGTTCCCGGGTCGCAAGCGACGAAGTCGATTGCACCATCGGGTTCTACTGCAACCATCGAAACGCAGGCGGGAACAACGACGGTGTCACACTTCTTGAGCACCAACGAACTCTCGTTCGCGCCGTTCGTCCACTGCAAACGCCCACCACCATCCAGCACGGTGAGCGTCAAATAGCGACCGGAGGTCGCCAACTCAATTCGGCGCGCCAACTCGTAGCGACGCACAACAAAATGTTCGGTCGCGATCAACAACTCGCCGCCGTCCGGCAACGAAGTCGACAGTTGCACAGGAGGCCGATCATTGACAACTAGCTTGGCCACTTCGCGCGCCTCTGCGACTTGGGTACGGCGACCGCGACCCCAGTCATTGATGCGGTACGTCTGGTCGCTGTTCTCCTGCACTTCGAACACGACCAAGCCCGGCCCAATACTGTGAGGGGTGCCCGGCGGGACATGCACGAAGTCACCGACCTTGGGGGCAAACGAATATAGCATCGGCTCAACCGCCGACGTCTCCCACTTGGCGAAGAACTCGTCGCGGTCGGTGCCCGGCACCACACCATGCACGATCCGTGCATCGTCACGGGCGGCCAAGACCAGGCTGCACTCATCTTTGCCCATGTCGCCTCTGGCTTGGCGATCATCCGGATGTACTTGCAGCGACGACCCCTGCTGGGCGTCTAAGAACTTGAGCATCACCGGGAACGCTCCGTTGTGTCCGAGTTGCACGCCCTTACCAACCACGGCATCAGAATCTTGGCGCAGCAAGTCGGCGAGAGTCATCTCGGTGCCACGGAGCTTGCTCGAACCCTCGGGTCGATCGAACAACTCCCACGACTCGCCGATGGCCAAGGGCTCACCTAGTTTCCGCCCTGGCTCGCTAACCACTGCCCCGCTGCTCAGAGCAATGCCAAGCTCATCCTGCAGTGCAGACCCGCCCCAGACTTTAGGCAGGAGCAGACGTTCGAGCAAAAAAGGTTCGAGCACGTTATTCCTAGATTACAGCTTGCAGAGTGTTTTCAACCGGCAGCAGTGTAGCCGCACTGTCTCACTTGCTCACGCGGCAAAACATCGCAACACGA